>NZ_LZML01000065.1:0-1369 GCF_001665695.1 Nocardia sp. 852002-51101_SCH5132738
TAGTACTCCAGCATCACTTCGTGATGTTGTTGGGTAGCATGTGTTTTCGTGCTGGTTGATGAGGATCTGGCTGCGTGGACGGCTGGGCTGGAGGAGTTGTTCGCGCGGGTTGCGGGGCGGTTTCATCGGGCGGAGCCACGGTTGCGGGCGCGAGCGTATGTGCGGGGCTTGCTGGCGCCGCTGGCGGGGAAAAACGGCTGGACCTTGGCCGAAGCCGCGGGTGATCAGACGCCGAATGGGATGCAGCGCCTATTGAACGCGGCGGCGTGGGACGTCGACGGAGTCCGCGACGACGCGCGCGCGTATGCGGTGGAGCATCTGGGCGATGCGGACGGGGTCCTTGTTGTCGACGAGACGGGGTTCCTGAAGAAGGGCGTGAAATCGGCTGGGGTGCAACGGCAATACTCGGGAACGGCTGGTCGGATCGAGAACTGTCAGCTCGGTGTGTTCTGCGCGTATACGACGGTGAAGGGCCGGACGTTGATCGACAGGGAGCTGTATCTGCCCAAGTCGTGGACCAACGATCGGGACCGCTGCCGCGACGCCGGGGTGCCTGATGAGGTCGAGTTCGCGACGAAACAGGTTCTGGCGCAACGGATGCTGGCCCGCGCCCTGGACGCTGGCGTGCCTGCCCGCTGGGTCACCGCCGACGAGGCCTACGGGGGTGATTCGAAGTTCCGGACCTGGCTCGAACGGCGCAGGGTCGGATATGTGGTGGCTGTACCCAGCAGCGCGCCGATCGTGTCACTGGCGGGCAGTTGGCGCGCCGACCAGGTCGTCGCCGACGCGCCACCCGACGCGTGGAAGCGGCTCAGCTGCGGTGAAGGCGCGAAAGGCCCTCGCTTGTTCGATTGGGCCGTGGCCACGTTACCCACCCTCAGCGAAGCCGGCCCCGCGTGGCGGCGCTGGCTGCTGGCCCGGCGCTCGCTGACCCCCAACACCAAGGGCGAACTCGAAACCGCCTACTACCTGTGCGGCGCCCCGATCGGCACCAGCGACGCCGATCTCATCAGGGTCGCCGGTGCCCGTTGGTCGGTCGAGGACTGCTTCCAAACCGCGAAAACCGAGGTCGGGCTCGACCAGTACCAGGTCCGCCGCTACGACGCCTGGTACAGACACATCACCCTCGCCCTGCTCGCCCACACCTACCTCGCCGTCACCGCAGCAATCTCCCCAAAAGCCTTGGCAGCGGCCTCATCCCACTCACGCTCGGCGAGATCAAACGTCTCCTGGCACACCTGATCACCCCACTCCCGGACCCCGCCCGGCTGCTCGGCTGGTCGACATGGCGACGAAGACATCAACACCAGGCAAAACAAGCCCACTACCAGCGAAGACAGGCATTACATCACAAAGTGATGCTGGAGTA
>NZ_LZML01000066.1:0-60130 GCF_001665695.1 Nocardia sp. 852002-51101_SCH5132738
CCTTCTCGGCGGCCGCATATCGGATCGCATGGGGGATTCGATATGTGGCGGAGGCGAAAAGGTGGGCGGCTGCTCGTGCCGTTCGCTGCTCAGCGCAGCGTCGCGGTCAGATGAGGGTAGCCCTTCTTCGGATGTTTCAGCGACAGATCCCAGCCCTCGGCGGTCCGGTCGGCGTAGACGTTGACCGTGGACGGCAGCAGGATCGGCTTACCGAATTTCACCGCGTACGACGTCTTCGCGGGCACCCGGCCTTCGATCACGCCGAGGATCGCGGCGGCCGACCACATGCCGTGGGCGATGGAGCGCGGGAAGCCGAAGGCCTTCGCCCCGAGCGCCGACATGTGGATCGGGTTGCGGTCACCGGAGGCGGCCGCGTAGCGATGGATCATCGCCTGGTCGACCTTCAGCCTGCGCAGCGGCGGCGGAGGCACCTCGTCCGGGGGCGGCGCGGCCTTCGGGCCACCGGACAACGAGGTGCGCTGCTGGTGCAGGAAGGTCGTGACCTGCCGCCACACCAGTTCCCGACCCACGCTGATCTCGCTGATCGCATCGACCAGCAGACCCTTCGGGTGCTCCCGCAGATTCTCCACGTGGGCGCGGATGTCGAGCGGTTCGCTGACCGAGATCTCGCGGGTGCGCTCGATCAGATTCTCCGCGTGCACCGCGCCGACCGCGACGAACGGGAAGTCCCGGGCCACCACCAGCTGCATCACCACGGGAAACGTGAGCACGAACGGATAGGTCAGCGGCAGGGAGTCGCCGAAGCGCAGCCCGGTCGCGTGGCAGTAGGCGGCGAGGTGGTCGGGATCGACGCGGACGCCGTTCCACTCGACCGCGCGGTCCGGAATCTGGGACTTGCGCGCCGACACCAGCGGCAGCGGAACGGCACCCAGGGCGGCCTTGAGATACAGGCTGCCGGTCTTGGGCGGCTCGTTCAGCGAGAGGGTCCGGGTTGCCACGTCAGGCTCCGATCATGGCCTGGCCGCAGACGCGAACGATGTTGCCGTTCACCGCATTCGAGGCCGGGCTGGCGAAGTAGGCGATGGTCTCGGCGACGTCGACGGTCTGCCCACCCTGCAGCAGCGAGCTGAGCAGCCGGCCCGCCTCGCGGGTGCCGACCGGAATGGCGGCGGTCATCGCGGTCTCGATGAAACCGGGGGCGACGGCGTTGATGGTGATGCCCTTCTCGGCCAGCTTGGGCGCCTCGGCGTTCACCATGCCGATGACACCGGCCTTGGAGGCGCCGTAGTTGGTCTGGCCGCGGTTACCGGCGATACCGGCGATCGAGGACACGTCGATCACCCGGCCGCCCTCCTTCAGCGCACCCTTGGCCACCAAGCCCTCGGTAATGCGGTGCGGCGCGGCGAGATTGACGTTGAGCACGGCGTCCCAGCGGGCGGCGTCCATGTTCGCGAGCAGCTTGTCGCGGGTGATGCCGGCGTTGTGCACGATGATGTCGACGCCGCCGAAGCGCTCGGTGGCGAATTCGGCGATCTTGTCCGCGGCGTCGGCGGCGGTGACGTCGACCGCGAGCGCCGTGCCGCCGACCTTGTTGGCGGTCTGCGACAGCGCCTCACCGGCGGCCGGGATGTCGGCGACGATCACGGTGGCGCCGTCGCGGGCGAACACCTCGGCGATGGTGGCGCCGATACCGCGGGCGGCGCCGGTGACCACGGCGACCTTGCCGTCGAGCGGCTTGGTCCAGTCGATGCCGGCCGCGGCGTTGTCGTCCTTGCCGACCCGGAAGACCTGGCCGTCGACGAACGCGGACTTAGCCGAGAGGATGAAGCGCAGGGTCGACTCCAGACCCGTGGCGGCCGCGGCGGCCTCCGGGTGCAGGTAGACCAGGTTGGCGGTGGCGCCGCGCAGGAGTTCCTTACCCACGCTGCGGGAGAAACCCTCCAGCGCGCGCTGCGCGATCTGCGCGTCGACGCTGCCCGCGAGTTCCGGCGTGGTGCCGACGACCAGCACGCGGCCGGAGGGGGCGATCGAGCGCATGGCCGGCTGGAAGAACTCGAACAGCTGCGACAGTTCCTCCACGGTGCCGATGCCGGTGGCGTCGAACACCAGCGCGCCGAGCTTCACGCCCTGGGTGGGGGCGTCGACGAAGGTGTAGTCCGACAAGAGGGTGCGCGCGGCGTCGGCGACGCGACCCTTACCGCCGAGCAGGACCGGGCCGGGCAACGCCGGCTCGCCCGGGGTGTAGCGGCGCAGCTTCTCCGGCTGCGGCAGGCCCAACTTGCCGGCCAGGAAGGCGCCGGGGGCGGAATTGACGAACGAACCGTAAAGGTTGGGAGCACCCTTGCTCTTGCTGGCTGCCACTGTTCCTACCTTCTCCTTGTGTCGAATGTGGACGATCTGGACGTCTGCCGTTTCCGTATTTCCCCACTACCCCGCGCGTTGTAGCCCACATCTCCGGGGTACGGTGTCGACAATTAACTTACTCCAGAGTAAGTTTAATGTAAACCGACGGAATCGCCGGCAATACAGTCGGCCGGGTTACCGACTTCGTCCCCAATATGCGGCATTCCCGGCTCCGGCCCCAGAAAACCCGACGAGACAGTGCCTACCCACCCGCCGGCTCCGCAAGCTCCGCCGGCCCGACCGTCCTCCAAGGAGACTCGAGTGACTACCAAAGCCCGTTCGGCGAAGACCGCACCATCGAGCAGCCGGGCCGACAAGGCCAAGCAGGCCAAACCTGTCGCCGTCCTCGGCGGTAATCGGATCCCGTTCGCGCGATCCGACGGCCGTTACGCCCGCGCCTCGAACCAGGACATGTTCACCTCCGCGCTGAACGGCCTGGTCAGCCGGTTCGGGCTGCAGGGCGAGCGGCTGGGCATGGTCGTCGGCGGCGCGGTGCTCAAGCGCGTCGGCGAGCACGGCATGGTCCGCGAGAGCGTGCTGGGCAGCGAACTGTCGCCCTACACCCCCGCCCACGATCTGCAGCTGGCCTGCGGCACGGGCCTGCAGTCGATCGTCACCGTCGGCGACGCCATCGCGCTGGGCCGGATCGAGGCCGGTATCGGCGGCGGTACCGACACCACCTCCGACGCGCCGATCGGCGTCAGCGAATCCATGCGTGAATGGATGCTCGACGCCAACCGGGCGCGCAACAACAAGGACTACGTCAAGCTCGTGGGCCGGCTGCGCCCGAGCATGGTCGGCATCGAGATCCCGCGCAACGCCGAGCCCCGCACCGGCCTGTCGATGGGTGACCACGCGGCGATCACCGCCAAGGAATTCGGCATCGCCCGCGAGGCGCAGGACGAACTGGCCTACCTCTCGCACAAGAACATGGCCGCCGCCTACGACCGCGGCTTCTTCGACGACCTGGTCACCCCCTTCCTGGGCCTGACCCGCGACGACAACCTGCGCCCGAACTCCTCGCTGGAGAAGCTGGCCACCCTGAAGCCGGTGTTCGGCAACAAGCTCGGCAATGGTGAAAAAGACCCGAGTGCCACCATGACCGCCGGCAACTCCACCCCGCTCACCGACGGCGCCTCCGCAGTGCTGCTGGGCAGCGAGGAGTGGGCCGCCGAGCGCAACCTGAAGCCGCTGGCCTACCTCGTCGACAGTGAAGTCGCCGCCGTCGACTACGTCTGGGGTCCGGACGGCCTGCTGATGGCGCCGACCTACGCGGTGCCGCGCCTGCTCGCCCGCAACGGCCTCACCCTGCAGGATTTCGACTACTACGAGATCCACGAGGCGTTCGCCTCGGTCGTGCTGGCCACCCTGCAGGCGTGGGAATCCGACCAGTACTGCAAGGAGCGCCTGGGTCTGGACGGAGCCCTCGGTGCGATCGACCGCACCAAGCTCAATGTCAACGGCTCCTCGCTGGCCGCCGGGCACCCGTTCGCCGCGACCGGTGGACGCATCGTCGCCCAGACCGCGAAGCAGTTGGCGGAGAAGGGTTCCGGACGCGCGCTGATCTCCATCTGCGCCGCCGGCGGCCAGGGTGTGGTCGCGATCCTGGAGCGTTGATCCGCGACTTCACTTCGGTGACATAGGAATTCGACAACCGGGACAGCGCCGGTTCGGCTACGGCCGAACCGGCGCTGTCCCGTATTCGGGCAACACGGTGACAGTCAGCGCGGCGAGTCGCTCGGAATCGGCGACGACGTCGTAGGCGATGACCCGGTCGCCGCGCACGGTGACGAGCAGGACCGCGGCGAGACGCCCGGCCGGGGCGACGACGACACCGACCGCGCCGTCGATCAGCGCCACACCCGCGACCTGGGAACGGTTGCGCAGCAAGACGGTTTCCTCGGCCACGGCGGCGGCGCCGCGCACGACCGCCGCGATGCCGGGCGGCAGAACCGCCGGGTCCGCGGTACGCACGACATCGGGCGCGAGGACCGCGAGCAGGGCACCGAGGTCGCCTGCCCGTGCCGCCGACAGGAATGCGGTGACCACCTCACGATGACGGGCGAGTTCGGCCGGGGGCGTCGAGCCGTCGCCCCGCACCCGTTGCCGGGCGCGACTGGCCAGCTTCTTCGTCGTCGCCGTGGTTCGGCCCACGATCGGGGCGATATCGCCGAACGGGACGGCGAACATATCGTGCAGTACGAAGGCGACGCGCTCGTCCGGGCTCAGCGCGTGCAACACCACCAGCATCGCGCGGCCGACCGAATCGGCCAGTAGCGCTTCGGGTTCCGGTTCGGTGAAGGCGCCGGACCGAGAGCCGGCCTCGGTGCCGGCGGAGTCGAGCGCGGCGGATCGGTCCACGGGGTCGACGAACTCTTCCCGCCGGGCGGTCCGGGAACGCAACTGGTCCAGACAGATTCGCGAGACGACGGTGGTGAGCCACGCCGCGAGATTGTCGATCCCGAGCCCGTCCACCGCACGCCCCTTCACCGCAGACCCGTCCGCAACACCTCGCTCACCGCGCGTCGTCTCGGTCGCGCTCGCGGCCCGATCGAGGCGCAGCCAGGCTTCCTGCACCGCGTCCTCGGCCTCGTGCAGCGAGCCCAGCATGCGGTAGGCGATATCGCGCAGCAGGTCGCGGTGTCGTTCGAAGCGCCGCGCCAGCTCGTCCCGATCGCGCACCGGTCACCTTTCTCGGTCGCCGCACGTCGAACTCGATGTGGGACGGATTCGCCCTGTTCGCCCGCGCAGTGGGCTCGGCCCACACCTTCACCATCGCAGATCAGGGCGCCGAACGAGCAGGAGGGTGTCATGCACACCGCATACGTGACCGTCACGATCGTCGCCGCCGTGGTCGTCTTCGGGGCGACCGTCGTCGACATCGTCAACCCGGACTGGGTGCGCGGAAATATGCGCAGCTACGGGGTGCCGGACTGGGCGTTGATGCCGTTGGCGGCGATCAAGGCCGCGGGTGCGCTCGGGTTGCTGGTCGGCCTGGCGATCCCGGCGATCGGCATCGCCGCGGCCGTCGGCCTCGTGCTGTATTTCGTCGGCGCGGTGATCACCATCGTGCGGGCGCGCTGGTACGCGCATCTGCCGTATCCGATGCCGTGCCTGGTCCTGGCACTCGCCGTCGCCTGCCTGTTCCCGATCGCCTGAACCGGCCGGGCGTTCTACCGTAAAATCTCGTGTCGTACGGGCAACACGTCGCCGATCGATGTGGTGCCCGAACGCTTCTTCACTGAGCTCGACGTGACGGTTGCTGCCGCGTGCAGTGTCAGCGCGGCGCAGAGTAGGCCGGATCGACATCCTGGGCGGACACCGCCGAGGCGATCCGGCCACGATCAGCGAGGAACCGTGGAATGGCACGATATTTGCTGGCCGCGAGTCCCATACCCGGTCATGTTCTGCCGCTGGCCACCGTCGCGGGCGAACTTCGGCGGCGCGGGCACCGAGTCCGATTGCTCACCGGAGCTCGATTTCGCGAATTCGCGATCGAACACGGCGTGCCGGCGGCGGAATTACCGCGCGCGGCCGATGTTCGTCCCGTGGCTTCGAGAGCGGGCCGCGGGCTCGGCCGACGTCTGCGGATCGGCCGGGCGGAACTGAGTTCGATCTTTCTCGCGCCCCTCACGGCCCAGTACACAGCGCTGTCCTCCGAGCTGGCCCGCGGGCATTTCGACGCCGTGCTGGTGGATTCGATGTTCAGCGGTGCGATACCCCTGCTCGTGTCCGATGCTCCCCGACCGCCGGTCCTGGTGTGCGGAGTCGGACCGCTCACGCTCTCCAGCGCCGATTGCCCGCCGTTCGGTGTGGGATGGCAGCCACGGGCCGGGCGCGACTACACGCGGATGAATCGTTTCGTGCACCACGTACTGTTCCGCCCGTCGCAGGCGAGGTTGAATGCGATTCTTGCCGAACTCGGCATGCCGCCGGCCCCGGTCTTCCTGCTCGATTGGCCGATCCTGGCCGACCGGATACTGCAGTTCACCGTCCCCGGTTTCGAATACCCTCGGCGCGATCTTCCGTCCTCGGTGGTGTTCACCGGACCGATTCCGGCGTCGGCGGACGGGTTCGAGGCGTCCCCCGACTGGAAGTCCGTCGGTGACCACCGCCGGGTCGTACACCTCACCCAGGGCACCTGGGACAACGGCGATCCCGATCAGCTGCTCCGGCCCGCGCTGGCAGCGCTGGCGCGGCGCCCGGATCTGGTCGTCGTGGTCAGCACCGGCGGGAAGGACGCGAGCCTGGGCCCGCTGCCCGCGCATATTCACGTGCGTGATTTCGTTCCGTACGCAGAGTTGCTGCCGCATGTCGACCTCGTGATCACCAACGGCGGTTACGGCGGGGTGCACCATGCGTTGCGTCACGGCATCCCGGTGATCGTCGCGGGTGGCACCGCGGACAAGCCGGAAGTCGCCGCGCGCGTGGCCTATACCGGCGCGGGCATCGATCTCGGTGGCGCCGCGCCCGCACCGGCCGCGGTCGCGGCGGCGGTGGACCGCGTTTTCGGCGACACCGGCTATCGCGTGGCGGCGCGTCGATTGGCGAGGGAAATCGCACAGCACAAGCCCTTCGACACCATCGAGTCCGTACTCGCGGACACGACCACGGGTGTGCGGCCCCGAGGGGAGGCGTTGTGACCCGCACCGAACTCGAGGCGGCCGGCATCACCGATCCGCGACTGCGTGACTCGTACCGATATTGCCGATCTCTCAACGCTCGCCACGGCAAGACCTTCTTCCTGGCAACCAGATTGCTCGCGCCCGATCAGCGGCCCGCCGTGCACGCGCTGTACGGATTCGCCCGCCGCGTCGACGACATACTCGACGAATTCGATCCGGCCTGGACCGTTCACCGCCGCGAGGCGCGTTTGACGCAGTTGGCAGCGCAACTCGAGGCCGGTGACGGCGATGCCGATCCGGTGCTGGCCGCGGTATTGGATACCGCCCAACGGCATCACATCCGCGCCGAACTGTTCCAGGCCTTCCTGGCATCCATGCGCCTCGATCTGACAGTCACCGACTACCCGGACCGGAAGGCGCTCGACCGCTATATCTACGGGTCGGCGGAGGTGATCGGGCTGCAACTGCTGCCGATACTGGGGACCGTCGGCCCCGCGCCGGCAGCCGAGCCATATGCCGCCGCCTTGGGAAAGGCCTTCCAGCTCACCAACTTTCTGCGCGATGTCGACGAGGATCTGGCGCGCGGCCGGATCTACCTGCCCGCGGACGAGCTGGCGGCGCACGGCGTCGACCGCGATCTGCTGATGTGGTGCCGGAAACAACGGCACAGCGATTCCCGGGTGCGTGACGCGCTGGCCGAGCAACATGCCCGCACCCGGGAGATATATGCCTACGCTCGGGACGGGATCGAACTCCTGGCACCCCGTTCCCGCCCGTGCGTGGCGACGGCTCTACAGCTCTATTCGGAGATTCTGGATCGCATCGAACACGGCGGGTTCGAAGTCTTCGGGCAGCGCGCCACCGTCGGCAAGCTTCGCCGGGCGTATGTCGGTGCCACCGGTCTGGCGCACGCGCAGTGGGCCCGCCGCCGGCCGGAACGCGGACACAGGATCAACGAACGACGGTAGGAGTCGGCATGGCGCATTGGCATTACCTGTTCCTCCTCATGGCCTGTCTGGCGCTGACCGCGCCATTGGAATGCTTCGGCCGCGGCGTGTATCGCCGGCCACGATTACTGGCGGCCGCGCTGATACCGCCCGCTCTGCTCTTCCTGACCTGGGATCTGCTCGCGATCGCCGGTGGCGTATGGAGTTTCGACAGCCGTTACCTGGTCGGCATCACCCTGCCGGGCTCGATACCGCTCGAGGAAGTGCTGTTCTTCCTGGTTGTTCCGATCTGCGGGCTCTTCACCTTCGTCGCCGTCGAAGCGCTGCTCGGCAGCGAACGAGGCCGGCGCCCGGCACTGCGAGGCAGACGATGAGCGTCGGAATATTCGCGTACACCGTGCCCGCTGTGGCGGCGGTGCCGGCGGTGTGGGTCGCCGAATGGACCGTGCTGCGCACCGGATTGCTGCGGCGCCCCGCCTACTGGATATCGATGGTCATCGTGCTCGGCTTCCAGATACCGGTCGACGGGTGGTTGACGAAGCTCAGCGCGCCGATCGTGCTGTACAACCCGGACCACATACTCGGGATCCGGTTTCCCTGGGATATCCCGGTGGAGGACTTCTTCTTCGGATTCGCCCTGGTCACAGCGGTATTGCTCTGCTGGGAGCGGGCGCGGCAACGGCAGGAGGGATCGCCGTCATGAGAACCCGGTCGGCTCACGACGGGCTGGGGCGGGATCCGCGGCGGGTCCGGCTCCCGGCCGCGCCGGGACGAATGGATGTCGGCGCGGGCGGGCAGCCGCGACCACGAGTGGCGGTGGTGGGCGCGGGCATCGCGGGTCTGGCCGCGGCCACAGGGCTGGCCGAACGGGGATTTCGAGTCGACGTGATCGAACGCGAGCGATATCTCGGCGGCCGCGTCGGCGGATGGACCGAGACGCTGCCCGACGGCACCGCGCTCGCCATGAACCGGGGTTTCCACGCCTTCTTTCCACAGTACTACAATTTGCGAAAGCTGTTGTCGCGCAGCGATCCCGGGCTGACCAGGTGGCAACGTGTCGACGACTATCCGCTGATCGACGCGCAGGGCCGCCGGGACGGTTTCCGTCATCTGCCCCGCACCCCTCCCTGGAACGCGGTGGCGTTCGCGTTGCGCAGTCCCACCTTCCGGCTGCGCGACCTGATCCGGATGGACCCCTCCGCGGCGGCGCCGCTGGCCGCCGTGTCGGTACCGCGGATCTATCGGCAGCTCGACGACGTGGACGCCGATACCTTCCTGCAGCGCATCAATTTCCCGGTTGCCGCGCGGCATCTGGCCTTCGACGTCTTTTCTCGCAGCTTCTTCGCCGCTCCCCAGCAGATGTCGGCAGCCGAACTGGCGACGATGTTCCACATCTACTTCCTGGGCTCCAGCGAGGGTTTGGTCTTCGACACGATTCGGGACAATTTCGATGTGGGCCTGTGGAATCCGCTGCGGGACCATCTCACCGCGCCGGACGTCGCCGGACGTCCCGGCCGTGTCGACTTCCACACCGGCGTCGGAATCACCCGAATCGACACCGACGGCCCCGGTTTCCGGCTGCACGCCGACAACGGGTCCGGTCTGTCCGCCGATGCCGTCGTACTCGCCGCCGACGTAGCCGGTCTGCGCGACATTGTCGCCGCGTCACCGGAATTGGGGACTGCCGAATGGCGCGAGCGAGTCGCCGCATTGGCGCTCGCCCCGGCCTTCGTCGTCCACCGGCTCTGGCTGGACCGGCCGTTGCGCCGCGACCGGCCCAGCTTCCTCGCCACCGGCAACCTCAGCCCGATCGACAACATCAGTGTCGTCGATCGCTACGAGAGCGCCGCTGCCCGATGGGCCCGGCAACGGGGCGGCAGCGTCGTGGAACTGCACGCCTACGCGGCTGCGCCCGAACTACCCGGCACATCGGTACGGGAGGCGGTGCGAGAACGGCTGTACGCACGACTGCACGAGATCTACCCCGAATCCAGGCAGGCGCGGGTCGTGGCGGAACGCACGCTGTGGCGCCGGGACTGCCCCCGTTTCGCGCCGGGCGATTTCGCCAACCGGCCGGAGGTCACCACCCCGCACCCGCGGTTGATGCTGGCAGGCGACGGCATACGAGTGGATCTTCCGGTGGCCCTCATGGAACGCGCCGCGACGACCGGTTGGCTCGCGGCGTCGACGTTGGCGCAACACTGGCGGGCAGCCGGTCATTCACTGCAGACGGTGCCCAACCGCGGCCGCTCGGTCGTCCTGCGCACCCTCGCGCTCCGGGAAAGGAATTCGTCGTGAACCATCGGCTCCAGCTCACCGGCCGGGTGAAAAACATTCCACTGCGACGTTTCGCCGCCGAAGAGTGGTCGCGACAGCGGCCCACCTACCGCGACGCCGATCCTGCCCTGATCGACGCGACACTGGACTGGTCCCAGCGATTGCCCAGCGGAAACTGGTACGTGTTCGCGGCGAGTCGCGCGATCCGGGCGGGGCGGCCGTTCGGCACGACCGTCGGCGGTGTCGAGATCGTCGCCTGGCGAGACCGCGACGGCAGCCTGCTGGTCGGCCCCGGCGCGTGCCCGCACCTCGGTGCGTCGCTCGCGACCGGCCGGGTCGAGAACGGCACCTTGATCTGCCGCTGGCACGGCCTGCGAATCGGCGCCGACGGCGGGCCGCGGTGGTCACCGTTCCCCTGCCACGACGACGGCGTGCTCGCCTGGGTACGCCTGGACGCCGTGGGCGGGCACACGCCGACCGAGGCGCCGGTCGTCGGCGCCCGGCCCGACGACACCACGGTGCACGCGGTCAATCGGTCGACGGGCATCTGCGAGCCGAGCGACATCGTCGCCAACCGGCTCGATCCGTGGCACGGCGGATGGCTCCACCCGTACTCCTTCACCCGCCTGGATGTCACTCGGACACCCCCGCGTGAGCACCTCGGCGAGGACGATCATCGCTTCCTGCTCACCGTCACCTTCCGCGTCACCCGCGGTCTCGGCGTTCCGGTCGAAGCGGAATTCACCTGTCCCGACCCGCGCACGATCGTCATGCGCATCGTCGGCGGCGAAGGCGCGGGCAGCGTGGTGGAAACTCACGCCACCCCGCTCGGCCCGGGCCCCGACGGCCGGCCTCGCACCGCGGTGATCGAAGCGGTCATCGCACACTCGCCTCGCCCCGGTTTCCGGCACGCGCACCGCGCTCTCCCGGTGCTGCGGCCGCTGATCAACCACGCGGCGGCCCGCCTCTGGCGCGACGACCTGGCCTATGCCGAGCGCCGCTACGAGTTGCGCACCCGCCGATAGCCTCGCGATTGCGGCGCCGCCGGACGCCGGCCCGGTCGTCGTGCCCCGGTCGTCGTGCCCCGGTCGTCGTGCCCCGGTCGTCGTGCCCCGGTCGTCGTGCCCCGGTCGTCGTGCTATGCCGCGATGCGCTCCACCGCTGCCACGACCTCCGACAGCAGCGGCAGCGATTCGTCGCGCTGGGGCGCGCGCGCCCACCACCGGCCCTCATGGGTGTGCCGCCCGAATCCGGTGGGCAGAATGACATTGCTGCGATGGGATCCGATATCGACGCCGTGGCGTTCCAATCGCAGTGTCCGGTCCACATCGGGATATCCGTCGAATACCGCGATAAACGTTCGACGCGGCGGGTGTTCACGCACGAGCACCGGCCCCGGAATCCCGCGCACGGTCAATTCACCGAGTACCAGCGCACCGAGCGGTTCCGGCGTATTCACCGCGGCGACCGAGTCGCCGAGAGGTAACACGACATATCCCGGCGAGGTGACGCGCACGTAGGGTAATCCGAACAGCTCGCGGTAGGTGTCCGCCCAATCCTGTGGCGTAGCAATCTCTTTCAATCGCACGATGCACCTCACTCACTGTCCATCTCCCGGCGCCGTGCCCCGGCTCCGTTCGTCGGTTGTTCCAGTGAATACCGGAAATCACAGCAGTTACACGTGATTCGGTGAATCACGCGCGAATTGTCAGCCACGAGTGAGGTTCAGGACACAGTCCGGCCGGTCCGGACCGAATGGTCGCATTCGGTCCGGACCGAATCCGGTGACGGAACGGAACGGTTTCGAATCGAATCGGCGAATACCGATCGACATCCCGCATTTACGCTGATCGCCCGAGTACTCTCGGGGCCGCGGGTAGTCTCGGAACAACCCGCATGCGCACGGCACGGATGTCCGGGAGGTCGGCATGACTTGCGACTTGATGCTCATCGCGTACGACGGATCCGAGAATGCGAAGCGGGCCGTGGAATATGCGGGGCGATTCTTGTCCGCGCCCAAGGCGGTCGTGCTCACCGCATGGGAGCCGATGGTGCGCCAGGCCGCGCGGCTGTCCGGACTTTCCGGTGTGATGCAGCCGGAATGGCTGCCGGACGAGGAGATCGAGGATATCGCCTACGTCGACGCGAAACAGATCAATGCCGAGGGCGTACGGCTGGCCAAATTGGCGGGATTGAATGCGGAGCCCCGAACCGCCGAATGCACCTCGACCATCTGGAACGCCATCGTCGACGTGGCAGACGAGCTGAATGTGGACATCATCGTCGCCGGTACGCGCGGTTCCACCGGCATCCGCGCCCTGCTGCATTCGAGCGTGGCCGAGGCCGTGCTGAAGCACTGCCATCGGCCGATTCTGCTGGTGCCGCCGGGAAAGGAACCGATACCGGTCAGCGATCTCGCCGGTCAGCTGTGAGGGTGCCGCCCCCTTCACATGAGTCTGCCCACATGAGATCTGCGTCGCTACCCGGGCGCCGCCGCTTCCGCACACGACTATCGTCGGGAAACTATGGACGGCTTTCTGCTCGCACAACCGGGGGGCGTGGTCCGTACGACCGGCATCCGGCGCGCATTCGACGATGCGCGGCGGGCAGCGACGGCCCTGCGTGACGGTGCGGCGGAACTGATCGTCGGCGCGATCCCGTTCGACCCGGGCGATGCGGCCGCGCTGTGTGAGCCGCAGCAGGCCCAGCACAGTGCGGGCCCGTGGCGTCCGGCCGCCGTTCCGCCCCTGCCCGAGGTCCGGGTCGTCGCGGAGATTCCCAGTCCGGCAGAGCATGTGGCCCGGGTGACGAAACTGGTGGAGCAGCTGTCGGATCCGGCGCAGCCGCTGCGCAAGGTGGTCGCCGCGCGCTCGCTGATCGCCGAGGCGGACCAGCCGCTCGAGCCCGAGGTGGTCGCCGCGCACCTGCTGGTACGCCATCCTCAGGCCAACGTCTTCGCCGTCGATCTGACGCCCGCCGGCCGGACCGGCGCGCACCTGGTCGGCGCCACACCGGAGGTGCTGGTCGCCCGGCACGGTGACACCGTCACGCTGCGTCCGCTGGCCGGAACGCTGCCCCGGCACGCCGATCCCACCGTCGATGCCGAACGGTCGCGGGAGTTGTTGTCCAGTACCAAGAATCGCGACGAACACGCCTTCGTCATCGAGTGGATCCGGGAACGACTCACCCCCGTGTGCGCCGAACTCGCGATCCCGGACGGCCCCGAGCTGATCAACACCGCCGAGGTCTGGCATCTGGCCACACCCATCACCGGACGCCTGCGCGACCCCGCCACCACCGCGCTCGATCTGGCCCTGCTGCTGCATCCCACGCCCGCGGTCTGTGGCACCCCCACCGGCCTCGCCCTGCGGACCATCACCGAGTACGAGGAGCCGCGCGGCTTCTACGGCGGTGCGGTCGGCTGGTGCGATGCGCGCGGCGACGGCGAATGGGTGGTCGCGATCCGGTGCGCCGACGTGTCCGCGGACGGACGCACCGTGCAGGCCTACGGTGGCGGCGGCATCGTGGCGGCCTCCGACCCGCGCACCGAACTCGACGAGACGACCGCGAAACTGCGCACCCTGTTGAACGGGCTGGCCTGCCCGGTACCGGACCAGCCGAGCTGATCGCAGCTGCTCGGAAGGCCGCTCGAGAACCGTTCGCCCGGCGGGTTGCCGTGCTGCGTGTCTCTCGGGGCGCGTCCATGTTGTAGGTTGGCTCGCAAGACGCCTGTGTCGATGTTGGGAGTACGCGATGAAGTTTGCCGTCCCGGGGGTTGCGAGCGCCGTCGCCGGAGCGCTGCTCGGTGTGATCGCGGTGTTCATTGTCGTGACGGCGACAGCGCAGAATACGCGACCCGAGGTGGATCGCAGTGGCGACGCGTCGTCGTCGCTGCTGAACAACGTTGAGTACGGCGCGCGCTGACGCTGCGCCCGCCGCTGCCTCTTCCGCCGACTCTCTCTCCTCGGCCGGCGCACCATTGGGCCGGCGTTGGTTCGCCGGTACCGTTCTCGTCGCCTTCCTGCTGACCTTTCTGCAGGCGCCCGGTAACACCGTCGCCGACACCAAATACGACCTCGCCCAGAATCCGGTCGGATTCCTGCAGCGTGCCGCCCATCTGTGGAGCAGTCAGGCGCCGATGGGCCAGGTGCAGAACCAGGCCTACGGATATTTCTTCCCGCACGGCGCCTTCTTCTCGCTGGGCCATGTGCTGGGCCTTCCGGCGTGGGTGACGCAGCGGATCTGGTGGGCGCTGCTGATCCTCGCCGGCTTCTGGGGCATCGTCCGGCTGTGCGAGGTGCTGGGCATCGGCACCCGCGGTTCCCGGGTGATCGCGGCGGTCGCGTTCGCGCTGTCGCCGCGGGTGTTGACCACGCTCGGATCCATCTCCTCGGAAACCCTGCCGATGATGCTGGCTCCCTGGGTGCTGCTCGCACCGGCGGCCCTGGGTGTGGTCGGGATGCCGCGCATCCATGCCGCCCGGTCCGGGTGGCGGCGACTGCTACCGCACCGGCCGACCGCCGAATCGGTCTCGATGCGGGGTGCGACCTCACCGGCGGCGAGCGCCCTCGCGTTGGCGCTGATGGGGTCGGTCAACGCGGTCGCGACGGTGGCCGCCTTCCTGCCCGCGGCACTGTGGTGGGCGTCGTATCGCCCGAATCGGACCTGGTGGCGGTTCACCCGGGCCTGGATTCCGCTGCTGATCCTGGGCACCTTGTGGTGGGTGGTGCCGCTGCTGGTGCTGGGCAAGGTGAGTCCGCCGTTCCTGGACTACATCGAATCCTCCGGCGTGACCACCCAGTGGGCGTCGCTGGGTGAGGTGTTGCGCGGCACCGACAGCTGGACGCCGTACGTCTCACCGGAGCGGATCGCGGGTGCGGTGCTGGTCACCCAGCCCGCGGCGGTGCTGGCGACGGGCGTGCTGGCGGCGGCCGGAATGGCCGGGCTGGCGCTGCGTTCCATGCCGGCGCGCGGGCGGTTCACGCTCGTCCTGATCGCCGGCCTGGTCGGCATCTGCGCCGGATATGCCGGACAGCTGGGCGGCCCGTTCGCCGAATCGGTGCGGATCTTCCTGGATTCCGGCGGCGCCCCGCTGCGCAATGTGCACAAGCTGGAACCACTGATCCGGATCCCGCTGGTGATCGGGCTCGCCCATCTGCTGCGGCGGGTGCCGCTGCCCGCCTCGGTGCCGATGCCCCTGTGGCGCAGCGCCTTCGCCCATCCCGAGCGCAACCGCATGGTCGCGGTGGCGGCGCTGCTGCTGGCGGCGCTGGCGCTGTCGACCTCGTTGGCATGGACCGGCAAACTCGCCCCGCGCGGCGCCTACGACAAGGTGCCGGCGTACTGGCAGCAGACCGCGGACTGGTTGGCGCGCAACGCTTCCGACACCCGGGCGCTGGTGGTGCCCGGAGCACCGTTCGGCAGTCAGATCTGGGGCCTGACCCGCGACGAACCACTACAGGCCCTGGCCCGCACGCCGTGGGCGGTGCGTGATGCCGTGCCGCTCACGCCGCCGGGCGCGATCCGGGCGATGGATTCGGTGCAGCGGCTGATCGCCGACGGCCGGCCCTCGACCGGGCTCGCACCGACACTGATCGATCAGGGCATCGGAATTCTGGTGCTGCGCAACGATCTCGACCCCGATACCTCCCGCTCCACCCGGCCGATGCTGGCGCACGCGGCGATCGAAGGTTCGCCCGGCATCACCAAGGTCGCCGAATTCGGCAACCCGATCGAGGTGGGCCACGGTGACGGTCTGGTCGCCGACGGTGATCTGCGCCCCACGTATCCGGCGATCGAGATCTACCGGGTGAGCGCCGGCGACCGCGGTGACCCTGCCGAGATTCGCAGTGGTCCCGGCGCTCCGGCGAGTTTCCCGGGGGCACGGACGGTGCCGCTGCCTTCGGTTCCGGTGGTACAGGGCGGGCCGGAAGTGCTGGAACGGCTGCGTCGCAACGACTCCGACGCGAACGGTCCCGCACTGCTGGCCGCCGATGCCGCACGCGCCGGACTGACTCCGGTCGCGACCACGATCACCGATACCCCGATGGATCGGGAGGCCGATTTCGGACGCGTGGACAACCACAATTCGGCGCTGCGCGCGCCCACCGACGCCCGCCGCACCCACAATCTGGTACCCGACTACCCGGTGCCCGGCGCGCAGCCGGTGCAGGGACAGTGGTCCGGCGCGGCCGTCACGGCATCCAGTTCCGCGGCCGATGCCACGCAGCTCGGCGGAGCGGCGCCCGGCAGTTCGACCGCCGCCGCCTTCGACGGGGATCCGAGCACCGCGTGGTTGAGCACCAGCGCCGAACACGCTGTCGGGCAATGGCTGCGACTCGACCTCGACCATCCCATCGAAGCCGGTGCACTGCAGGTGACCACGAGCCCCGCCGCGATCGGCGACCCGGTGAAGTGGATCGAGGTGCGCACCGCCAACGGCACGGTGGCCGCACGGATATCGGAACCCGGTGCGCCGGTGTCGGTTTCGTTGCCGCCTGGCCGTACCGACTGGCTCACCATTACCGCGACCCGCACCGAGAACGGCACCGGCGGTGGGCAATTCGGCATCAGCGAAGTTCAGCTGTTCGACTATTCGAACCGGGACGCGCCCACGCCCGTGACGATTCGCCACCACACGGTGCTACCGCCCGTTCCGGCCGGAACGCCGGTGCGCGGCTGGAATCTGGGACAGGAATTCCCCGGCCGCAGCGGATGTTTCGATGCGCCGGATCGGGTGCGCTGCAGTAAGGGCCTCGCGCTGCCCGCCGAGGAGCCGGGCGCCTTCGAACGCACTCTCGGTGTGCCGGACCCGATGACGGTCGCACCGCGACTGACTCTGCGCACGCGACAGGGCCCCGCACTGGAAGGCTTGCTGACCGATCCGGAGCGGCCCATCGCCCGCGGCAAGGCCGACGTGGGCGATCTGCGCGGTTCGGCCTTCGCGGCGACCGACGGCGATCCGCGCACCAGCTGGATCGCGCCCGAGGACACCGTGCGCAATCGCACCGGCGCCAAACCGACACTGACGATTCAGCTGCCGCGACCGGAACTGGTGACCGGCCTCGAGGTCACCCCGCCGATGGGCGCACTGCCCGCGCGACCGACCTCGATCGCGGTCAATCTCGGGGACGGGCCGCAGGTTCGCGAGGTTCCGCCCGCGCCGAAGGGACGCGATCCGGAGGCGACGGCCGACTCACCGGGCCGAACCTCGCCGACCGCCACACCGCCGCGCAACGCGCCCGCCCCGGAGCCCAAGTCGACCGACACCCCCGCCCCGATGTCGGCGCCGCCGACTCCGGTGCGGCTGGAGTTGCATCCGTACGTCACCGACCACATCGAGCTCAGCATCGATACCTGGAAGCCGGTGCTGGACCGGACCGCCCTCGGGCTCACCCAGGAGCAACCGCCGGGCCTGGCGGAGGTGTCGGTACTCGGACCGGACTACCCCGCGCCCGCCCCCGGCGATCGGCCGGTGACCGTCGACTGTGACCACGGCCCGACCATCGCGGTCGCCGGGCGGGTATTGCACACCAGCGTGACGGCGACGGCCGATGCGTTGCTCACGGGAAAGCCGGTGTCCGCCACCGTGTGCGTGCCCGGCGACGGCGGCGCCCCGGGGACGGTCGACCTCCCCGCCGGTTCCGTCGACGTCACGGTCGCCCCGACGGAACTGTTCTCCGTCGACGAACTGCGCTTGGACAACACGGCTTTCGCGGCCGACGGCTCCGCCTCGCCCGAATCCCTCGCTCCGGGGTCGCCCGAAGACGCGGGTCGCCCGGCCGGCATCGATGCGCCGGCCGGCGATCGCCTGCTGGTCCTGCCACTCAGTACCAATGTCGGCTGGACCGCGCACACCGGGGACGGCCACCCGTTGCGGCCCGTCGTGGTCGACGGGTGGAAGCAGGGGTGGGTGATTCCCGCCGATGCGCACGGCCCGGTGACGGTGGGGTTCCCGATCGACCGCTGGTATCGCCTGGCCATCTTCGGCGGATTGCTGTTGCTGATCCCGCTGGCACTGTTGGCTCTGCCGGTTCCGAGACGACTGCGTAAACGGTTGTGGCACAACGGCGATGGTCGCCACGCGGCCGAACTGCCGGCCGACGGGACTACGCCGCTCCCCGCAGCAGGCAGAACACCCGGCGCCCCAGTCCTGTCGGCGGCCGAGTCGCCCGCACCTGCGGACGGCGAACCCGCGACGACCTACGACCCACCACCTCGGACCTGGAACAGTTGGTGGCTGGGTGCGGCCGGTGTGTCGATCGCCGCGTTCCTCATCTCCGGTCCGATCGGAACACTCTGCGCTGCCGCAGGTTTGGTTGCGGTGCGGCTGCTGCCGAAGGCGCCGCTCGTTCTCGCGGTCCTCGCCGGGGCCGGAACGATTCTGGGTGAAGCCGCGCTCTCGACCGGACCGTGGCGTTCGGCCGAGGCCTATATGGGTGGCTCGCTGTGGACGCAGTTCCCGGCGCTGGTGGCGGTGGTCGCGGTGGGCGTCGCCGCACTGCCCGCGCGCGCACCGATCCGGCGGGCGCGTTCCACTAACCGAACCGGCGTTTGACCCACTGCCGCACCGGTTCTTCGACCAGCGCGTAACTCGCGGCGGCCAACGGCATCGTGAAGGCGACCGTCAATGCCAGCACATGCAGGAACCCGCCGTTGAACGGGATGAATCCGAAGATCGGGAACATCATCGCCAGCACCACCAGATGCCAGATGAAGATGCCGTAGGACCAGCGTCCGATCGTCAGCGCCAGGCGGCTCTCCAGAAAGCGGTGCCGGGCGACACCGACCACGAGCGGGGCGAGCAGGCCGAAACAGATCAAGGCCCCTAGACCCATTTTCATCGCGTACTGCCACGCCGCGGCGCGGGCCAGTCCGGCGGGACCGGCCAGATCGGTCGCCGACAGCGCGAACGCGACCGCGGCGACCGACCACATCAGCCGGCGGTCGCCGAGCGGGCGTTGCCAGCGCGGGGTCACATCCCCGCTGCGGGACCGCGCGGCCAGGACCTCGGCCAGTTCGGCCAGCACCATGCCGGCCGCGAACCACGGCAGATATCCGGGCAGCCAATTGTCGGCGTGGATGGCGTCCGGGGTCGGCACCGGCAGGAAATTCCAGCCCAGGCACAGCAGTCCCATCGCGGTCACCGCGAACACCCGCTGCCGTGCCGCCGCGCCGCGCAACCGGACCAGCGCCCAGGCCAGCAGCGGCAGCATCAGATAGAACGCCACCTCCACCGACAGACTCCACATCTGGGTGAGACCGTCGGTCAGGGTCAGCGGAACGAACACCTGCACCAGGATCAGATTCGCCCCCCATACCCGCAGCCCGGCCGAATGTGCCGCCGACGGCAGCAAAGTGAGCGCCACGCAGACCACGACCCAGTAGGCCGGCAGGATGCGAGCGGCCCGGTGCAGCAGATAGCGCCCGGCCCGAGGGGCGGTGCCCAGGCCGCGGGCCGCTGCGGCGTGCGGGCGCCACAGCAGGAAACCGGAGAGACCGAAGAATACGGCGACGGCCATGTCGAACCGTTCCCACACCCGCCCGATCACCGGCGTCGCGGTGGCGCCGGTCTGGAAGGCCACGTGCGTCAGCACCACGCCGAGGGCGGCCAGTCCGCGCAACCCCTCCAGCGCGGGAACGAATCTCCGGCTTCCGGGAACCGGCGGAGCGGGACGCGACGCCGCGGCAACCGGCACGTCGGTGCTGGATGTGGCGATTTCTGGCGTTGCGGTCATCGCGATCCAGTGTGCCCTGCCGGGTTCGCCGGCGCCTCGTGCGGCTCCCCGCGCCCGCGGACTCGAACCGCGACTCGCCGGACACTCGTACTTTTTCGGAGTGTTTTCCGCACTCAGCTCGCCAGGTTAAGGTGCCGGACTGTTAGTGTCGGGGCTCACGAGTGCTTGTGTTATGACCGCACCCGGTTATGAGCGCACCCGGACGAGGCTTGTTCGACGACGAGGAGAGTTTGCATGGCACTCAGTGCCGGTACCAAGAGGACGGTGGCCTGCCTGCTCGTGGGACTCGGTGCGCTGTTGATCGTCGCAGCGATACTGGTCCCGACGTATGGAGTGAGCCAATTGGCCAAAACTCCCCTCGACCTCGAGATCACCACCATCGCATCCAACAAACCCGACGCCCCGAGCGAGGTGCTGGATTCGAAAACGCTCCTCACGGGCGAGGGCCCGGCGGTGGTCGACAAGAACGTCGGGCTCATCTCGCAGCGCTTCCTCACCGTCGAGGAACCGTCCGGCAAGACCAACATGACCATCCAGGCCGGTCAGACGCTGCGCCGCAAGGACAAGACGGGCGACACCGGCCTGCTGTCGGCGATCATCGACCGCGTCACCATCAACCGCAAGACCGGCCAGCCGATCGACGACGACCCCAACGGCTCGATCGCCACCACCGTCGACAGCAAGGGCAACAGCGTCGCGGATCCCGTGCAGCACACCGGTCTCCAGTACCGCTTCCCACTCGGAACCGAGAAGACGACCTACCCGTACTTCGACATCAACGCCCGCAAGTCGTTCGATATGAAGTTCGTGGAGGAGACCGAGATCAACGATCTGAAGGTCTACCACTTCCACCAGCAGGTGCCGGCCACCGATCTGTCGAAGGTCACCTCCTCGCCGACCAACCGGCTCACCTTCCCGGCCGCGAAGTGGGGCGTCCCGGGCGACGGCGACATCACGATGAACCGCTACTACACCAACACACGTGACGTGTATGTGGAGCCGCAGACAGGCACCGTCATCAACGGCTCCGAACAGCTGCATCAGTACTACGCGCGCAGTGCCGACAAGCCCGAGGTCACCGCGATCAACACCACGCTGACCTTCGATCCCGACACCATCCGCTCGCAGATCGACGAGGCCCGCAAGTACATGGATCAGCTGTCGCTCTACGGCCGCACGCTGCCGATCATCTTCGGTGTGCTGGGCGCGATCTCGCTGATCGCCGGCCTGATCCTGGGCCTGCGCGGTGGCGACGGCACCTCGAAGCCGGGCCGTCTGGTCAAGAAGCCGCAGACCACCCCGCCGAGCGACAAGCCGGGGCAGGCGTTCTCGGAGGCTCCGACGCAGCAGATCGACATCAGTAAGAACCGCTAGGCTTCCGCTCGCACAGTGGCTCCCCGGTTGTCGGACCGGGGAGCCACTGTCGTATTCCGGGCGCTACCGTGCGGCCGGCCGAGCGGCGGGCTGCAGGCGGAAGGTCAGGGCCTCCATCAGGGTTTTGCGCTGGGTCTTCTGCACCGCCGCGATCCGCCACCGGCCGTCGGATTCGCGGACCACCGTGTAGGTGGCGAGTTTGCCCAGTTTCTTCGCCTGCCCCTTGGCCGATTCGCCGCGAGTGACGACCACGGCGGTATCGCTGCCGTAGTGGCGGATCTCGACGATGTCGACGGTGAGCCGGGTGCCCTTCAGGAAGCTGTCGAACAGCGCCTGATGCGCGCTGCCGATCTCGGACCCGCCGTGGTAGACGCTGCCCAGGTAGGTGACGTCGGTGGCGTCGGCGGTGAAACACGCCCCGTAGGCGGCGCCGTCACCGCGATTCCACGCGTCCCGGCTGCGCTCGATGAGGGCGCGGATGGCAGTGGTGTCGGTGGCGGTCATGAGCGTTCCCTCTCGTGATATTCTCTGCTTAGAAGATTTTTCTTCTTTGAAGAAGTCTCTTTGTTGAGGAAGAGATTATGAGAGAGGTGCGCCTGGTGTCAACAGCAAGCCGCGACAGCGAGGTCTTTCGGCGCTATCTGAGTTCGGTGGTGCTGCATGCCCAAGCGGGAGCGAAAGCGGTCGGGCTCGGGGCCACCGACCTCTACGCGCTGAACATCCTGGAATTGAGCGGGGCGATGACGCCCGGCGAACTCGGTGCCCGCACCGGGCTCACCACCGGACCCACCACCCGCCTGATCGATCGCCTGGAACAGGGCGGTTACGTGCGCCGGGCGCCCGATCCGGTCGACCGGCGCAAGGTCATCGTCGAACCGGTGGACCGGCCCGCCGGCCTGGACAGCGCCCTGGCCCCCGCGCGCCGCCGGATCGGCGAGATCGTGCGCGGCTACACCCCCGAACAGCGGGAATTGCTGTTCGACTATTTCGCGCGCGCGGCCGAGGCGTACCAGCGCGCGGCCGAGGACATCACCGCCGAGGACGTCACGGAATCGGACGCATAAGCCGCGCCGACCCCGATGTCACTCGGCCGACAACGGCGAAAGCCGTTCTCCCACAGCAACATCGGTGGCAGCGCGCGGGTCGCGGCGTACGGTCCGGATCACGACGGCGACCACCAGCGCGGTGACCGTCGCGGCGACTCCGGTGGCCAGCGCGATCAACACGGGCAGGCTGCGCACGAACGGCACGGCGACGCCCACTTCGACCGCCAATCCGATCCAGATCACGACGGCCGGCGCCGTGCGGTCGGCGGCGATGGCCGACAGCAGGGCTCCCTGCAGCACCGCCAACAGCGCGCCGGCGAGCGCGAACAGCCACAGCAGATCCTGGATCGGCGCGTAGTCGCGCCCGGCGAACAACGGGGCCAGCGGCGCCAGCACGGCCGCACCCGCCACGGCGACCAGCCCGACCGCCCCCAGCACGCCGAGCGCGGAACGCAGCGCACGCACGGAATGCTGCGGTTGCGCCATCCGCGGATACAGCACGACGCCGACGGCCTGCGGCAGCCAGAAAGCGATCTTGGTGGCGATCGCACCGAGGGCGTAGCGGCTGGCGTCCGCCTCGTCGAGCACGATGCGGGCGACGATCAGATCCGCGGACGAGAGCGCCATCAACGCGGCTTGAACCTGTGCGGCGCGCAGGACCGCGCCCACGCCGGCGGCCCGCACCGCCCCGGCCCGCGCACCGGTTCCCCAGGCCTCGCCGGCGACCGGAGCCTCCGCGACTTCGGCCGCGTCCGGCGGCAACGGGGGCGAGCCGGCATCCCTCGCCGAGAGTGCGAGTCGCGCGATCCGGTTCGCCGCAACGGTGGCCACCAGCAGGCCGAGGGCAGCGCCCCAGAGCGCGGCAGCGGCACCCGCCCCGACGGCCAGCGCGATCAGCGCCGGAGCTACCCGGGCGATCGCCGAACCACCGAGAACGATGGCGAGCGAACGGAATCGGTTCGTTCCCTGCAGAATGCCCTGCTCCCCGGAGAGCAGTACCAGCACCGGCGCCGCGATCAGCGCCCCGCCCGCGGCGGGTGCCGGCACGTGCAGCAGCACCGCGACGAGGGGTATGAGCGCGAGTGCGACAACCGCCACGATCAGCGCGCAGCGCCGGGTCAAACCGCGCACCGTCGCCACCGCGGCGCCGCGCACCAGCTCCCGTGCGACCACATTCTGCAGGGCCAACGCCGGCACCGCGGCCAGCAACTGCACGGCCAGCAGGCTCGCGAAGGCGCTGTAGCCGGCCACGCCCAGCCAGCGCCCGGCCAGCAGTTGCAGCAGATAGCCGGCGATATTCGCGGTCATGGCCCCAGCGGTCACCAGGGTCATATCCGCGACCACGGGTAGACGGCGCAGGGCAGGCATCCCGCCATGCTCCCACCTCGTCCCCGCCCGGAACAGCCGAGGCCCGCGGTACGCCGTCGGGCGGCTGTTTTCAGTCCTCGTCCGCCAGCTGGCGCCGCACGTCGAGCAGATGGTGGCGGACCTCGTGGACGGTGTGGACCGCCACCCAGCGCAGTTCGCGCTCGACGCGATCGGGGTAGTTGTACAGAACGCGGCGGTCCCAGTCGTCCTCGGCGAGGCGGTCGAGCACATTCGCGAGCAGTCGCGCCGACACGAGCAGTTCCTGCGCCACGTCGGCGGGATCCTGGTCGGCGTAGCCGTCGTGATCGGCACGTTCGTCGCGGCCCATGGTGAGCAGGGCCGGGCGGTCGGTGCGGCGCGCCAGCAGGATGCGTTCCCGCTGCACGAGCAGGACGTCGCGGACGTGACAGCCGTACTCGAGCGGCGACCACAGCTGCGGAAGGCGGCGACGCTCCGCGTCGGGGCAGTCGTTCAGCGTCGCCGCCAGCTCGGTGACGCCCGCGACGATCGCGCCCGCGGCCTGCGGCGACTCGGCCGGCCGGTACTCGAAACCGCATTCGGCGCATCGATCCATGAACAACCCCTCATCTCGCCGCGTTGACACCATCTCACTGAGACCATATCTTTAGTATCAACGATACGGTCTCAATGTGAGGGTTGGATATGTCGATCGAAGCGAACAAGGATGTCATTCGCCGATTCATGAAGGTCGGCGACGCCGCGACCAGGGATCTGGCGGCAATCTGGGACAGCTTCACGCCGGATTGCACCTTCCCGACCCTCGCCGCCCGCACCGGTCGCGCCGATTTCACCGTGCAGGACTACCGCGCGTTCCTGCTCGACTACTTCCGCGCGCTTCCCGATGCCACCTTCACCGTGGACGAGCTGATCGCCGAGGACGACCGGGTCTGGGCCCACATCACGATCCGCGGCACCCATTCCGCGGAATTGCGCGGCGTCCCGGCGACCCACCGGCCGGTGGAGTACACCCAGCTCGGCCTGTACACGATCCGCGAGGGGAAGATCGCTCGGGCTCGTGCGGTATTCGACGACGTGACGTTGCTGCGCCAGATCGGCGTGCGAGTTCAGGAGCACCGGACGGGCGACCGTCGCCGGCATTGCGGCCGACGTAGGGTGACTCAGCGTGACCGGGGCTCGAGAACACGGCGACGACACCAGAAGCTCGCAGCTGCCTGCGGCCGCCGCGCCGAGGTGGGCTCGGATCGTTCCCGTGGCCTACAGCCTGGCGCTCGCCCTGATCGTGGTCGGGCCGCTGCTGGGGCCGGGTTATCTGCTGCTGCGCGACGGCGTGAGCACGCCCCGGTCGTATCCGACCGACGCGGCACTGGGCCTGGGTGACGCGGCGCCGCGGGCCGTGCCACAGGACGGATTGCTCGCGGCACTGTCGGTGGTGGTGGACGGCGGGATCGTCGTCAAGGCCATCCTGGTGCTGGCACTCACGGCCGCCGGATGGGGTGCGGCCCGGCTCGCGCACACCCTGCTGGGAGTCTCCCTGGCTCCCCGGCTCGTCGCCGCGACGGTCGCGATCTGGAATCCCTATGTCGCCGAACGGCTGCTGCAGGGACATTGGAGCCTGCTGGCCGGATACGCGGCACTGCCCTGGACCGTCGTCCTCGGACAACGGATACGGACCGGCGGCGCCCGGGAGCCGGCCGGTGAGGGAGCGGAGCGGACCACCGACGATCACCGGCCCCGTCGGGGGCTACCGGCCGCCGCCGCGCCGTGGTCGATGCTGGGTGGCGTCCTCGCCGCGGCGGGTTTGACCCCGACCGGTTCGCTGCTGGCGGGCGTGCTGGCGATTCTCACGGTGGGCCGGCGCAATGTCCTCGGCGCGGTGGCGCTGTGGCTGGTGAGCGCCAGTCCGTGGCTGGTGGCTACCGCACTGTCCGGTAGCGGGGCCGAACCGTCCGATCCGACGGGGGTGGCGGCCTTCGCCGCGCGGGCCGAACCGGGGCTCGGCACGCTGGGGAGCCTGGCCGGACTGGGTGGGATCTGGAACGGCGAGGCGGTACCCGGCTCCCGGACAACGCTTTTCGCGGTGTTGTCGACTCTCGTCCTGCTGGCGATCGTCGTCTCGGGCGTGCGCGCGGTGGCAGCCCGGGGTGAACGATCCACGCGTTATCCCCGGCGGATGTTGCTGGTACTGGCCGCCGTCTGCATCCTGCTGCCGGCCCTGGGGGCTACGGGGTGGGGGCTCGCCATCGGCGAATCCCTGATCGCGCGCATCCCCGGCGCCGGACTGCTGCGCGACACCCAGAAATACGTCGCCCTTGCCATGCCCGCGTACGCCCTGTGCGCGGCGGCGGGCTGTCGCGCCCTCGCCGCACTCGGCCGCCGACACAGCACGCAGATCGCGAAACAGACTGCGCCACAAGCGGACCAGACGAATACGAGCAGCCCGTCGGCAACGCCGTCACCACGAGCGGCGGATGCGGACCGACCGTCGAACGCTGGTGGCGAGCCGGTGCAGGCCGAACCTGTTGCCGCGCAACCGCTTACCGCTCTGCTGTTCATCGCCGCGCTGATCCTCACCCTTCCCGACCTGGCGTGGGGAGTGGGCGGAGCACTGCGACCGGTGCACTACCCGCCGGCGTGGCAGCGGGTCGCCGCGGTGGTCGACGGTCCCGGTGACGTCGCCGTATCGCCCGCGGGGATGTTCCGCGTCTTCCCCTACAGCGGACGGGTGCCGGTGCTGGATCCGGCGCCGCGCATGCTGCGGTCGGATGTTCTGCAGACAGGGGTGCTGCCGGTCCGGGGCCGAGTGGTGGCGGGCGAGGGGGCACGGGCCCAGCGAGTGGAAAACCTTCTGCTCCGGGGAGCGGCACCCGCCGACCTCGCCGCCCACGGCGTCGGGTGGATTCTCGTCGAACATCGCACGCCGGGAGCGGTCGGCGATGCGAAGACCACGCTGGGCGCGCTACAGCCGGTGTACTCCGACGCCGATCTGACGCTGTACCGCGTACCGGGCGCACGGGACGTGGCCAGGGCCACCGCCACCGACCGCACCGTAGCCATCGCCGCGCACGCGCTCTGGGCCGCTCTGCTCCTGGCCGGCCTCGTCGCGGCGCCGGCCGACAGGCGACGGAGGAGATGATCCACACGGATCGACAGGCGTGCCGTCGGCCGGCAGATATCGTCCGCTGATCAGCGCAGAGTCGGCGCGACGCGGTCGTCTCGCAGCGGCGCCGACGTCGCAGCGGCCACCGTCGCACGTCCCGTCACCAGCCCCGAGATGAACCGCCCCCGGGCGGCAGCGGCCAGGACCTCACCGACTCCGGTACCCGTCTGCTCCCAGGAGAACTCGCGAGCTCGCGTACGAGCCTTCTCCCCCATGACAATTCGCGCCTCGGAGTCGGCGAGCAGTTCCCCGACGGTCTCGATGAGCTGGCTGGAGTCGTCCACCAGCACCCCGGTCACGCCGTCGACGATGGAGTCGGTGAGCCCCCGTGAACTGCGGTAGCCGATGGTCGGGACGCCGTGCTGCGCGGCCTCGATCACCGCGAGACCCCACCCTTCCTTGCGGGAGGGCAGCACCTGAACCCAAGCGCGGGAAAGCAATTCGTGCTTGCGCGCTTCGTCGACGAAGCCGTGGAATTCCACCGCGTCGGCGATACCCGAGCGATGCGCGCGGTCTTTCAGATTGTCGGCCCACCAGCCGTCGCCGATCACGTCGAGGCGCAGACCGGGCAGGCGGTCACGCAGACCCGCGACGACGTCGAGCGCGTCCTCGATCTGCTTGTGCGGCACCAGCCTCGACAGCACGACGATGCTCGGATACGGGGTGCGGGTCGATTCGCCACCGGTCGGCGCTTGCGCGGGTACGGGTTCGGCACCGTTGCGCACCACCGCGATTCGCGTCGCATCGACCCCGAGCGAGGCGAGCTCCTCCGCGGAGGGCAGCGATACGGTCAGATATTGGTCGCGCCGATGGACCCGCGGGGACAGTCGCGATTCGATCCACCAGCCGATCCGCCCGACCACACGACCCGCCACCGGCCACTGCTCCCGATGGCCGTGGTGCACCAGGACCACCGAGGGCGCCCCGGAGACCGTCCGGGCGAAGAACGGAATGCCGTTCTGGGTGTCGATCACCGCGTCCGGCCGCACTCCGCGCAGCGGGCCGAAGCCCAGCCGCCCGGCCGCGATGGCGGCCAGCGCGCGCGGATAGACGGTGAAGCGCCCGCCGGCCCGGCTGATCTCGATGCCGTCGATACGCTCCCGGCGCGGCGCGCCCGGATAGTGCGCGGTCCGCAGCGTCACCTTCACCCCGCGCGCCGCCAACTGCGCACCCACCTGCTCGAGATACCGCTCGCTCCCGCCGCCCTGCGGATGTCCCGTATCGCGCCAGCACAGCAGCAGGACTTCCCGCACGTCAGCACTCGGGTGGGCCTCGTTCTCGCCGCCGCCGGGCCCACAGAGCTGCGCCACGGCAGCGCGCTCGCGAGGGCCGATTTCGGGCACGGCAGTTCTCCAGATCGTTCACGTCGGACGACAGTGGGGTCCACCATAGCCGCCGACGGCCGTTCCGGGTCGCTGCGGTGGCCGCATAGACTGGCGCGGCCATGCTTCGATCCGACGCAACCGGACCGCGTCCCCGCTTCGCGCGCCGGGCCACCCTTCGCCGTTCACTGCGCCTGTTGGGCAGTTTCCGCTTCGAACAAACCGATCCGGCGCGGTTCTACGGCGGGATCGCCGCCGATACCGCCGACCTGATCGCCGATTTCTATCGCGATCTGACCGGCCGGGACCTCAGCGGCACCGTGATCGTCGACGTGGGCGGGGGCCCCGGCTACTTCGCGGACGAATTCGCGGCGGCGGGCGCGCGCTATCTGCCGATCGAACCCGATCCGACCGAAATGCACGCCGCCGGGCTCACCGTCGCCGGCGCGGTCCGCGGATCCGGAATGGCGCTCCCCATCCGCGACGACGCCGTCGACATCTGTCTTTCCTCGAATGTCGCCGAACATGTGCCGCAGCCCTGGGTCATGGCCGACGAGATGCTGCGGATCACCAAACCGGGCGGTCTGATGGTGCTGTCCTACACGGTGTGGCTCGGACCGTTCGGCGGGCACGAGACCGGTCCGTGGCACTACCTCGGCGGTGAGTTCGCGGCCCGGCGCTACACCCGCCGCACCGGAAAGCAGCCCAAGAACCGCTTCGGCAGCTCCCTGTTCGCCGTCAGCGCCGCCGACGGGCTGCGATGGGCTCGCGAAACCGGCGGCCGGGCCCGGATCCTCGCCGCTTTCCCCCGCTACCACCCGCGCTGGGCGTGGTGGGTGACGCGCATACCGGGCATGCGGGAACTACTGGTCAGCAATCTGGTCGTCGTCGCGACCAAACCCCTCCGCTGAGCCGCATCCGGATCTACGCGGGCCGATCTACTCCAGCCATCCTCGCCGACGGGTGCGCCGCGCCGGTTCGCTCCACGGCGGCTCCTGCATGGCCAGGCCGACGGTTTCCAGCGGGGTCAGGCCGACGCGGTCGGCGAGTGAGCGGACCGCCGCCACCGCCTCGGCCGCCTGCAGCGCCGCCGTCGCCTGTTCGAGCGTCAAGGTCCGGCCGGGCAGAAAGGACACCACCCAGCCCCCGGTACCGACGGACCTTGCCTGATGTGGGGTCTGATCACTGGTCATCAGCGATCGGCCGACCACGTGCACCGCCATGATTCGGACTCCCCTGCGATTGCATCTGTAAAATCGTCCGGCAATGTTGCTCTAAGCATGCTCTGCAATCACAGGAAACGCAATAGTGCGTTTTGCGAAAAGCGAACCGCGAGGTAGGATTTCGCGCCTCCCGGCTGGGCGATCGGTCCGGGATGTCCGCTGCGCGCAGTACGTGACGCCAGGGACTGTGCGCCGAATCAATTCTCGGACAAGCGAACTCGCAGCACCGGCTGCGGATTTTCGTGCGGGCGCGGCGCGGCGAGGTCGATGTCGACCTGCCATCCAGGGGGGAGTACGGCCTGCAAGCGGGCCGCGGCACGCTGCAGCGGCGTACTCGCCGCCGTCGGCGTGAAGTCCGCGTCCGGATCGGCCCACCGCGCGCCGGCTAATCCCGAGACAGCATCGAACCCGAGTTCTGTCATGCCTACACCCACCTCCCACATACCCCGACCGGTCGGCCAGACAACGGAATCCACGAGCACCTGCAAGCAGTCAGTTCAGCCGAGTAGTTAATTCCCCGCAACCACGGGGAGTATTCGTGAGATGCAGAACACAATCAGAATAGGACAAGCGCGCCATTCCGCACGCGGAACCGCGGAAATGACGAGCCGCCCGCCCCGTCGCAAAGACGGTGCGGGCGGCTCGCTTTCGTCGTTCGGTGAACGGCGTCGTCCGACTAGCCCAGGCGTTGCTTGAGCGCCTCGAATTCGTCACGCACGCCCGAGGGCAGCTTGTCGCCGACGAATTCGAACCACTCCTCGATCAGCGGGATCTCCTTGCGCCACTCGTCGAGGTCGACCTTCAGCGAGGCGTCGACGTCGGCCGGGTCCACGTCCAGACCCTCGAGGTCCAGGTCGCCGGCGGTGGGCACATTGCCGATCGCGGTGGCCTCGGCCTCGGCCTTGCCCTCGATCCGGTTGACGATCCACTCCAGCACGCGGGAGTTCTCGCCGAAGCCCGGCCACAGGAAGCGGCCGTCGTCGCCGCGGCGGAACCAGTTGACGTAGAAGATCTTCGGCAACTTGGCGGCGTCGGCGTTCTTGCCCAGGTTGATCCAGTGGTTCATGTAGTCACCGACGTGGTAGCCCATGAACGGCAGCATGGCCATCGGATCGCGGCGCACGTTGCCGACCTTGCCCTCGGCGGCGGCGGTCTGCTCGGAAGACATTGTGGCGCCCATGAATACGCCGTGCTGCCAGTCGAAGGACTCGGTCACCAGCGGGATCGTGGTCTTGCGGCGGCCGCCGAACAGGATCGCCGAAATCGGCACGCCCTGCGGGTCGTCCCACTCCGGGGCGAGGGTCGGGCACTGCGACATCGGCGTGCAGTAGCGCGAGTTCGGATGCGCGGCAAGCGTTTCGGTCTCGCGCAGGTACCAGTCGTTACCCTTCCAGTCGATCAGGTGGTCGGGCTCGCCCTCGAGTCCCTCCCACCAGACGTCGCGGTCGTCGGTCAGCGCGACGTTGGTGTAGACGGTGTTGCCGGCCTCGAGCGTGGCCATCGCATTCGGGTTCGACTTGTGGTTGGTGCCGGGGGCGACGCCGAAGAAGCCGAACTCCGGGTTCACCGCGTACAGGCGGCCGTCCTCGCCGAAGCGCATCCACGCGATGTCGTCACCCAGGGTCTCCGCGCGCCAGCCCGGAACGGTCGGCTGCAGCATCGCCAGGTTCGTCTTACCGCAGGCGCTCGGGAACGCGGCGGCGACGTAGTAGTTCTTGTTCTCCGGGGAGATGAGCTTGAGGATCAGCATGTGCTCGGCCAGCCAGCCCTCGTCGTGCGCCATCGCCGAGGCGATGCGCAGCGAGTAGCACTTCTTGCCCAGCAGCGCGTTGCCGCCGTAGCCCGAACCGTAGGACCAGATCTCGCGGTCCTCGGGGAAGTGGGTGATGTACTTGGTGTCGTTGCACGGCCAGGGGACATCTGCCACGTCGCCCGTCAAAGGCGCACCGACCGAATGCAGCGCCTTCACGAACGGGCGATCGGTGCCCAGCTTCTCCAGCGCGGCCTTGCCCATGCGGGTCATCACGCGCATCGACACCACGACGTATTCGGAGTCGGTGAGCTCGACGCCGAGCTTCGGGTCCGCGGCGCCCAGCGGGCCCATGCAGAAGGGCACCACGTACATGGTGCGGCCCTTCATGCTGCCGCGGTACAGCTCGGTCATGGTGGCGCGCATCTCGTTCGGGTCGACCCAGTTGTTGGTCGGGCCGGCGTCGGCCTCGGTGCGCGAACAGATGAAGGTGCGCGACTCGACGCGGGCGACGTCGGAGGGGTCCGACAGCGCGAGGAAGGAATTCGGCTTCTTGTGCTCGTTGAGCTTCTGGAAGGTGCCGGCCGCGACCAGTCGATCGGTCAGCCGGTCCCATTCCTCATCGGAACCGTCGGCCCAGACGACCCGCTCCGGCTGGGTGAGCTCTGCGACCTCCTGCACCCAGGCGAGCAGTCCGGCGTGCTTGGTCGGCGCGGTGCCATCGGATCCGTGAAGACCAGGAATGGTCGCTGAGGTCATGAAAACTCTCCTGAGATGAGCGGCGGGCCAGAGAGCTGCCGAAAACAGCTTTCAACACCAGGAAGGCCGCCGTTGGCTGTGGACATCCGCCCGGCTCGCCGACAGCACGCCCCGGCTGGGCGGCGTACGAGAACGAGACGGACACCCGGATTCCTTAAGTAAAGAGGTTAACGCGATGTGACGGTCGGTACGGAATGGGGTTGCTCACTCGGGACCCGGTCGAAACCTTCCCACCTCACCAGGACCGCAGCTGTGCGGAACCGGCAAACCGCGACCGGGCCGGATCACCCGGCGACCGCGGCCCGCAGGATCGCCAGATCGCGTTCGCATGCGGCCACTCGAGCAGGCTGTTCGGCGGCCGCGCGGCGCAGTTGCCCCTCCAGCTCCGCGACCCGGCGATCGGCCTCGACCATGCGGGCGGTGCTCGCGCGCACCACCTGTTCGGTCAGCTCGGACTCGGCCTCCACCAGGGCCGTCGCCACCCGCTGCTCCAGCTGGGCCTTCACATTGACCAGCACATCGGTCACCCATTGCCGCAGATGTGCCCGATCGGCCAGATGTCCCCGGGCCCCCACCACCCACCACGCCACGCCCGCGCCGAGGGCCAGGGTGACCGGCACGGTGGCGTAATCCAACGCCGGCACCAGCGACAACGGCGCAACGATCAACCGGCCGAGGCCGAAACCCGCCGATGCGCCCAGGGCGATCATCAGCCGATCCTCGACGCCGCGGTGGCGGCGCTCCGGATCGGGCCCGACCCGGGGTGCGGGATCGGTCGGCGGAGCCGGCGGTGAGGCGAGCGTGGGCTGTGGTTCCGACCCCGCCACGGCCTCGAGCTGGCGGGCGAGTTCGGCCAGGCGGTGACGGACCACGCCGTCGAGTTCGGCGGTGGCCTGATTCACCGCCGCCTGCAACAGATCGGGATAGCCGCGCACCGAGCGGCGGTCGAGGCGGTCCAGATCGGCACGGGCGGTGGCGTTCACGGTGCGGACGCGGGCGCCGACCTCGTGCGTCAGATCGACCCGGGCCAACTGCAGCCGATTACGCAGGGCGCCCAGGGCCTGGGCGCGGCCACCGTCGCGTCCGGCCAGCGCGGCGGTACGTTCGGCGCGCAGGGCGGCGACCGCGCTGCCCGAGCGCAGCGCCTCGATCTGGCTCAGCACCCGGGCGCGGGTGTCGGCGAGCACCCGAGCGGTGACCTCGGCCAGTCGCTCGGGGCCGACCCGGGCCCCGACGGCGGCGCTGAGCTGGGCATGCAGGGCGGCCAAGCCGGAGCGGTCCAGGAGCGCGGCGTCGCCGCTGCCGCGCGCGGCCACGGCCAGGCGCGCCGAGACCGGAAGAATCTCGGGCTCGGCGCCGAGCGCTCGGGCCAGCATGGCGGTATCGCGATCCAGTACCGAACGCCAGTCGGGATGGGCGTGAATGCCGTTCATGGCGAACAGCATTCGCGTTCCCACCGCCCGCAGGCGGGCGACCGGATCGAGCAGTGCGGCGCCGACGGCGGCGCCGGGGTCCACCAGCACGAGCGCCACCGGCGGTCCGCTGCCGGGGCCGAAATCGGTGGCGGCGACCAGGGTTGCCGGGTCGGTGACCGGATCGGTGAGCGCTACGCGCGGTTCGAAGCGGGACAGTTCGGTACGCAGCAGGGTGGTGTTGGCGTCGTCGGGACCGATGACCGTCACCGACACCGGTTGTGTCGCAATGACTTCCGCATGTGTCGCCGCGACTCCGTTCGGCGCGACGGGATTCGGGCCCGGTTCGGCGGGAACCGCGCGCAGCAGCGCGCCGCCCTGCGGATTCCATCGCTCGACGACGGCCAGCACCTCGGGATCCACCCCGCCCGCCCGCCGACTGTTCAGCTCGGCCGGCGATCCGGGTACCTCACAGTCCGGCACTACTCATCCGCTCCCACATCCGCATATATCCGTTGTGCAGCCGGATCGCGGCGCGGCGAGCGGCGGCCGGCATATCGCTGGCGGCCACCGCGCGCCAGCGTTGCGCGCGAACCAGCGCGTCGTCGGCGTCGGCCGGTGTCGCCGACGGATATCCGGCCGCGAGATGACGGACCTCCGGGCGAGCCAGTCCGGCCTGCAGCGCGGTCCACAGCGCCTCGTCACCGGCCAGGTAGTCCTCGATCAGGTCGCGGGCGCGCCCACCGTCACCCTGTGGGATCGCGCGCGCGGCGATGCGAGCCAGATCGTCGAGCAGATCACCGCCGCGCAAGGCCGCGAGCTGCTCGTAGCGCTGGTGCAGGCGCGCGTGCACGGGATCGATCCCACTCACGGCATGCAGCAGTTGCAGCAATTGCTGCGGTCCCAACTCCGGCTCATGACGCAGTGCGGCCAGGGCGCAGCTCACCCCGTGCAGGCCCCAGCGCTCCAGCAGCGCCCGGCGATCGGCCACATCGGGCCCGGCCGATTGGTCGACGAACAGTTCCGGGGAGAGCGTGAGCGCCGCGCCGCCACCGGCCGCGTGGCGGCGCAGCGTGCGCAGATCGTCGTCGCTCGGTGTGCCGGCGCGGGTGCGCACGGCCAGTTCGGCGACCATCGGCGCCACCGGAACACCCAGCACGTGCGCCGCCTGATCGGCGGCCACCACCGCATCGCCCCAGCGCGAGCCCACGGCATCGGCCTTGTTGAGTACGACCATCGTGGTTTCGGGCCGCAGGGATTCGAGGACGCGACGATCGGCGGCCTGCAGCGAACCCGCCAGCACGTAGACGACGAGATCGGCGTCGAGCACCGGATCCGGCACGCCCGGCTGATCCACCGGCGCGGTCTCCTCCGCCGACATCAGGGCCAACGCCCGCAACAGCGTCGATTTCCCGGCGCCGGCCCGGCCGGTCACCTGAATCCGCAGCGGCCGCCGGAAGGCCACGGCCGCGCTCGCCAGCTGATCGGCGACGCCCGGGGCGGACCCGGCGCCGACGCGCACCGTGGCGATGAGTTGCTCGAGTTCCGGTGCGGGCCCGCCGTGGTCGTTCAGCAAGCCCGGCGAAGCGCTGGTTGCAGTGGCTCTCGACACAGGTGATACCCCCTTCCGGCGGCAAATTCTGTCAGAAGACGCGGCGGTTGTCGGCACCGACCGGATTTTCACCGGCGCGCCCGATCGTCGTTGCGCCACACAGCGATGTGTAATCGATCACACGAAACCGCCTGCCCGAGCTCGCGACCGGCGACGATGGCCTGCGGACCGACCATCACCGCAGGTGAGCGGTAATTGGCGCGGAATTGGGAATCTCTCTGGTGAAACGGTGGTTGTGCTTGTGTCACAGCATAATTCGACAGTGGTGAACTATCGGGTCACGGATTCGATCACCTACGCTGAAGCCGCCGGCGGCACCGCCGGTGCGCGGCCTCGGCGGTGTGGACCCCGGTCGGCCGTGCGCCCGTGCGCCGGCCCCGTGGATCCGAAGGAGGTTGCGATGAGCGTCAACGTCGACGTCATCGGTAACGACGGCGCCGCCGTCGCGACGAAGAACGAACGGCCGCTGCCGCCGTCGCAGGACCCCTTCTATCGCGCACCCGCCGACGCGGCCGCGCACGCACCCGGAACCGTTCTGCGCAGCCGGCCCGTGCAGATCGCGCTGCTGGGACTCATTCCGCAGCGCGTGACGGCGTGGCAGCTGCTGTATCGCAGCAACGACCTGCACGGTGACGCCGAGGTCGCCGTGACCACGGTGCTGCTGCCCGCCGATGCCGATCCGGCCGAACGCCGCCCGTTGCTGGCCTTCGAATCGGCGATCGACGCCGTCACCGAGCGATGCGCTCCCTCCTATGCACTCCGCCGCGGCGCCGTCGTCCCGGGCTCGATCACCCAGCTCGAACTGCTGCTCGTCGCCAACGCACTGCGCCGCGGCTGGGCGGTGAGCATCGCCGATCACGAGGGACCGGACGGCCGTTTCGGCGCGCCCCGGGAACCGGGCTACCGCTCGCTCGACGGCATCCGCGCCGCGATGCACTTCCGTCCGCTGGGGCTCGGTACCGACACCCCCGTGGTGGTCTGGGGCTACTCCGGGGGCGGGATGGCCGGCTCCTGGCTGGTCGAGATGGCTCCCACCTATGCGCCCGAGCTCACCATCGCCGGTGCGGTACTGGGCGCGCCGGTCGGCGATCCGGGTGAGGTGTTCATCCGGCTGAACGGTGGCCGGTACGCCGGTTTCCCCGCCATCGTGATCTCGGCGCTACGCCAGGTGTATCCGGCGCTCGAGGAGGTGCTCGACAAGCACATCACCAGCTCCGGGGAGCGCCTGCTGGAACGGGCGGCTCAGCTGCCACCGATCGTCGCGCTCGCTCGGCTCGCCGGCCACGACGTCAGCAAACACCTCGATCACCCACTGGAAGAGGTACTGAGCACCCCCGCGATGTGCGACATGTTCGACGATATGCGGCTCGGCAAGCACACCCCGCACTGCCCGATCCTGGTGATCCAGCCGCTGCACGATCGCATCATCGACGTCTCGTGTATCGATGCGCAGGTCGAGCGCTACCGCGCGGGCGGTGCCACCGTCGGCTACCTGCGCGATCGGCTGAGCGACCACTTCACGTTGTTACCGCTGGCCACGCCGCTGAGCCTGGACTGGCTGGCCGACCGCATCGCCGGCCGCCCGGTCGCCGACGCCGACACCGAGACCCGGACCGTCTGGTCGGTGATGGCGTCCCCGTCGCGCTGGCGCGGGCTGTTCGAGCTGGCCGGCACCGCGGGCCGGATGATCCTGGGCCTGCCGCTGGGCAGGCAGAGCGAACCGGAACTGCCGCAGACGCAGCCGCTCGCCGCCTGACGCCGGGCTCCGCGCCACCGCGGCAACACTTCTGACCCGGGATTTCCCTCCTCGACGCGGTCGATTGCGGCCCTGATCATCGAATACTGGACAATGGACGCCGTGAACGACGCCGCGAACGACACCGCTGGTAGCGACGGGGCCGGAGGCGGCAGCTTGCGTAACCACGCAGGCCCCCGCGAACAGCGCGAAGATGCAGCTGGTAGCGACGGGGCCGGAGGCGGCAGCTTGCGTAACCATGACGGCCCCTCCCCCGAGCGTGAGCCCTCCCGCCTCTACCCGCGGGTAACCAGCTTCCGCTCGCGTCGTGGCGCGTTGACCGCGACCCAACAGCAATCCTGGGAGCGGATGTGGCCGCGCATCGGCCGCGAGGTGAGCGACGAGCCGCTCGACGCCGCCGCCTGGTTCGGCCGGACCGCCCCGCTGATCATCGAGATCGGCTGTGGCACGGGGACCGCGACCGCGGCGATGGCCAAGGCCGAGCCGCAGTTCGACCTGATCGGCATCGAGGTATACAAGCCGGGTCTCGCCCAGCTGGTACAGCGGATCGAGCGGGAAGGCATCGAGAACATCCGGCTGCTGCGCGGCGATGCCGTCGACGTCCTCGAGCACATGATTGCCAAGGATTCGCTAGCGGGCGTGCGCGTGTTCTTCCCGGATCCCTGGCCGAAGGCTCGCCACCACAAGCGCCGGCTGCTGCAGCCCGCGACGATGACCCTGATCGCCAGCCGGCTGCAGCGTGGCGGCATTGTGCACGTAGCCACCGACCACGCGGGCTACGCCGAACATATCGCCGAGGTGGGCGCGGGAGAACCGCAGCTCGTAGGCCTGAACGAGGCCACCGGCGGCGACGCGGAACACCCCGGAACCGATACGGTGATCGGCCTCGAACGCCCGGTGACGAAGTTCGAGAGCAAGGCGCATCGAGCCGGAAGCGCCATCACCGAGTTCATTTGGGGGAAGATCTAGATATGAGTCTCAGGGAGATGGCCCAGCCGGCCGACGAGGTTGCCGGAACAGTGCGCGGCGACGAATCGGACGTCGTCGCCGGCGCGGCGGCCCCCGCGACGCCGGTCGCCGAGCCCGCCGGGGTGCGACGGGTGCTGCTGGTGTGGGACGCACCGAACCTCGATATGGGCCTGGGCGCCATCCTCGGCGGCCGTCCCACCGCGGCCTACCGGCCGCGCTTCGACGCACTCGGCCGCTGGCTGCTGGCGCGTACCGCCGAGTTGTCCGCCGGCAGTACACAGCGCATCGAACCCGAGGCCACCGTCTTCACCAATATCGCCCCCGGGACCGCCGATGTGGTGCGTCCGTGGGTCGAGGCGCTGCGCAACGTCGGTTACGCGGTCTTCGCCAAACCGAAGATCGACGAGGATTCCGACGTCGACAGCGACATGCTGGCACATATCCAGTTACGCCGCAGCGGAGCCGGTCTCGCGGGGATCATGGTGGCCTCCGCGGACGGTCAGGCCTTCCGCGAACCGCTCGAGGAGGTCGCGGCCACCGGGGTTCCGGTCCAGGTGCTCGGATTCCGCGAGCACGCGAGTTGGGCTGTCACGTCCGATATCCTCGATTTCGTCGACCTCGAGGACATCCCGGGTGTGTTCCGTGAACCGCTGCCCCGGGTCAGCCTCGACTCGCTGCCCGACGAGGGAGCCTGGCTGCAGCCCTTCCGGCCGCTGTCCGCACTGCTCACCTCCCGCCCCGCTCAAGGAGTCGCTTAGTGTTCACCCGCTGGGGCGAGCTGGTCCACAGGTTCCGCTACACCGTGCTGGGTGTAGCGGTGGCCGCGCTTCTCGCCCTGGGGGCGTACGGGTTCGGTCTGGAAAACCATCTGAGCTCCAGCGGCTGGTTCGACCCCGGTGCGGAGTCCTCGCAGGCCGCGGTGCTCAAGGACCAGGTCTACGGCCGCGATCACATGTCCGATGTGATCGTGCTCTACACCGCGCCCGACGGTAAGACCATCGACGATCCGGAGTTCGGGCGGAAGATCACCGACAATCTCAACAGCCTGCCCAGGGACCATCCGGACCAGATCAACAAGGTCAACGTCGCCTACTGGAAGACCGAGACCGGCGACTGGAGCGCCTCGGCTACCGGTAGTAAGGACAAGAAGTACGCGTTCGCCTCGGTCGCCATCAAGGGTGACGACGACACGACCACGATGAACAACTACCGCGCGGTCAAGAACGCCTTCTACATCCCCGGCGTGGATGTCCAGCTGGCGGGCATGCAGCCGGTCGCGGGAGAGCTGAACGACACCATCGCCTCCGACCAGAAGCGCATGGAGATGCTGGCCATTCCGGCCGTCGCGATCCTGCTGTTCTTCATCTTCGGCGGTATCGTCGCCGCGGCCCTGCCGCTGATCATCGGCGGTCTCACCGTCCTGGGCGCCAACGGCATCGTCATGGCGATCACCCATGTCACCGAGGTGAATTCGTTCGTCGGGGCCGTGGTGTCGATGATCGGCCTGGGCTTGGCGATCGACTACGGCTTGTTCATAGTCAGCCGGTTCCGCGAGGAGCTGGCCGAGGGCTACACCACCCGCCAGGCCGTACGGCGATCAGTGATGACCGCCGGGCGTACGGTCACCTTCTCGGCGACCATGATCATCGCCGCCAGCGCCGGCATGCTGCTGTTCCCGCAGGGCTTCCTGAAATCGGTCGCCTACGGCACCATCGCGACCGTGCTGCTGGCCGCGCTGGCCTCGCTCACCATCCTGCCCGCGCTGCTGTCGATCCTCGGACCGCGCGTCGACGCGCTGGGATTCAAGCGGTTCCGCAAGACCAAGACCGCCGAAGAGGTCGAGAACGGTTTCTGGGGCCGCACCACGCAGTGGGTGATGAAGCATCCGCTGAAGGTGGCGGTGCCGCTGTGCATCATCCTGCTGCTGCTGATCATCCCGGTGAAGAACCTGAAGTTCGGCGGTATCAGCGAAACCTATCTGCCGCCGGACAATCCGACCCGCATGGCGCAGGAGAAGTTCGACGAGATCTTCCCGCTGCGCCAGACCGACCCGATCCAGCTGGTCATCACCACGCAGAACACCGGCGAGATCAAGGCCATCCTGGACGAGGCCAGTGGCGCACCCGGACTCACCGATCCGTTCGGCACGCCGGGCATTCCGCCGAACGGCTCCGATGTCTGGGTGTCCGAGGCGACGATGGCGCCGGACGCGAACGTCGAGGACACGATCGCCTATCTGCGCTCGATCAGCGTGCCCGACGATGTGGATCTGATGGTCGGCGGCCAGCCGGTCCTGATGCAGGACAGTATCGATTCGCTGCTGGATCGCATGCCGCTGATGATCGTGCTGGTCGTCTTCGTGACCACGCTGCTGATGTTCCTGACCTTCGGCTCGCTGGTGCTGCCGATCAAGGCGGCGTTGATGAGCGCGCTGGGCCTCGGCTCCACGCTCGGCATTCTGACCTGGATCTTCGTCGACGGCCACGGCGCCGGACTGCTCAATTTCACGCCGCAGCCGATCATGTCGCCGGTACTGGTGTTGATCATGGCGGTGATCTACGGCCTGTCCACCGACTACGAGGTGTTCCTGCTCTCCCGCATGGTGGAGGCGCGCGCCCAAGGCGCGAGTACCACCGAGTCGGTGCGCTCCGGAACCGCGCAGACCGGTCGCATCATCACCGCCGCGGCACTGATCCTGCTCGTGGTGGTCGGCGCGTTCGCCTTCTCCGATCTGGTGATGATGCAGTACATCGCCTACGGCATGATGGCCGCGCTGTTCATCGACGCCACCGTGCTGCGCATGCTGCTCGTTCCCGCGACCATGAAACTGCTGGGTGACGACTGCTGGTGGGCCCCGACCTGGATGAAGCGCATTCAGCAGCGCATCGGCCTGGGCGAACCCATCCTCGACGACGAGCGTCCCGGCACCGGCGAGGTCGTCGACCTGGTCAAGACGACGCCGGTCACCGATCCGGTGACCATGCAGCTGCCGCAGCTGCCCGACGGGACGCCGAAGGGCCCGCGCAAGCCGCGGCGGTTGAAGTTCCTGCGGGTCGACCCGGAGGCGCCGACCGAGCAGTTGGATCGCATCGATCCGGCCACGGCCGGCACGTCCACGCGCGCGACTCGCGCCAAGAGCCCCGAGGCGTCTCGGTCCGAGGGCTCCGAGTCGTCGGCGTCGCGGACCGCGCGGTCCAAGGCGGGCGCCGGAGAGTCGACGGAATCGCGGGCGAAAGCCGTTGCTCCCCCGGCGGCCGCGGAAGCCGATTCGTCGGCGTCGGGGAAGCCGGTTAAGGACGAGAAGCCGGTTGAGGCCGAAAAGTCGGAAAAGTCCCCGAAGCGCAAGCGTTTCGGCCGCCGCCGGTCGGACTCCGGCGCAGATGCGCCGTCGGCCGATTCGGGCAATGCCTCGTCCGGCGACAGTGATGCCGATGCCTCGGACGGCACCGGGAATCAGGCACGGCCCGCCGCCTCGGCCTCTGCCGACGCCGCCCCGGTCCGCACGCCGTCCGGCCCGGAGGCCGGGCGCCCGACAACCCCGCCGCAAACGCCCGGCATCCGATCCTCCCGCGTGCTGCCTCCCTCCGGCCGCCCGCAGCCGCCTCGGACCCCAGGCGGTCCCGGTGTCATCGGCGAATCCGGTGTCATCGGCGGTTCCTCCGCCGCGGAGGAGCCGGTCCGGGGCGCGGGAACGCCGCAACCGGCCCGCTCGGCCGATGCCGGCAGCACTCCCGGCGTGCTCGGCGCGGCCCCGATGCCGGGGCGCACCTCGCCGAATCCGGGACAGGCCCCGTCGGGCACTCCCGAACCCCAAGCGCCGCAAGCGCCTTCGGCACCGCCCTCGGTCTCGCTGCCCGGTTCGGATACCGCCCCGAACCGTGGCGTGGTGCGGCCGCCGCAGGTCGTCCGCCCCGGTATGCCGCCCCGGACGGTGCCCGCGCCGGACACCGCTCCCGACGCCACCGATTCCGTGCCGCCGACCGCTCCGGTCGGCACCACGCCGCGGGTGCTGCCGCCGAAACCGGCGAAGGTGCCGCCGCATCCGTCGGTCCGCGCCCAGCTCTATCGTCCGGACGCCCCGCCGTACCACCCTGGACAGGCTCCCGCCCAGGGCGCCGGGCCGGCGCCGGACGCCGGTCGGCCCGGCCACAGCGGACCTCCGGCCGCTCCCGAGGGGCCCGGTCGCTCGCAGCGAGTAGCCCCCGAAGGCCGCCCGCCGGCCGTGCAGCCGCCGCGGCGCATCCCGCCCGATGGCATGCGGCATTCGCCTACGCGGACAACGGAATCCGGGCCCGGCAGTGTGTCTCCCGCCATGCCCCGGGAGCCGAAGGACACCGATGCGACCCAGGAGCTGCACGGGCCGGCGAATCCGGGCCACCGGCCACCGGCCGGCGGCCACAACGCACCGGCTTCGGGGCCACGAGGCGACCTCGGCTCGCCGCACGGTCCGGGCTCGATGGGCACCGGTGAAGCCGGTGGTCCGACGGCGCCCGAGCCCGGGAATTCCACGGCCGCAACCGAATCCGATGCGTCCGGAAACCCGGCCGACCACCCCGACGCACCGGGTGACGACAACCGCAACAACATCGAACAGTGGATGGCCGACCTGCGCTCGTCCCGTCGTCGCCCCGAGCCGGAACCGGCCGATCCCGACGACGAGGGTAAGCATCGCACCAGCGGCCGCACGGTGAGCGTCAACGAACTGCTGCGCCGCCAGAACCGCGACTGATCGACTGCGCGGGCCGGTGGCTTCGTACCGGCCCGCGCCCGCAGCTCGCGGCTCTACGATGCCCCCATGCTGAACACCGCGCGGATCGAGGCACGCGTCCCCACGCAGGATCTGGAACGGGCGAGGCGTTGGTACGCCGAGAAACTCGGTCTGGAACCCGTGGAGGAGCGCCCGGGCGGGCTGCGCTACGAGGGGGCGTCAGGGGTCTTCTGCCTGTTCGCGTCGGCCGGTGCGTCCGATGGTTCCTTCACCCAACTGGGGTTCTACGTCGACGATATCGAGAGCACCGTGGCCGCCCTGCGAGAGCGCGGCGTGGTCTTCGAGGAGTACTCGGGCACCGTCGGCGGGATCATGGAGATCGAGGGGAACTACCCCAGCAAGGGACGCGCGGAACGGGGTGCGTGGTTTCGCGACAGCGAGGGAAACATGATCGGACTCGGCGAGGTCGTCGAATAGCGATCAGAACCCCGACATCAGCTTCTTCCACTGCACGCCGAACGGATGCTTCGCGGTGATCGAGCTGAACCGGCTGCGCCCGTGCACGATGATGTGCAGCGGTCCGATCGGCGGCCCGGTGCGCACTTTGTTGTTGGCGCTGGAACCGATCAGCTCCACGCCATTCAGGTCGACGGTCGCCTCGCCGGGCAGGATCATGGTCAGCGAGCTGCAGAAATCGTCGACCCGGATCTCGACCACCTGGGTCGACATGACGGCCTGGGTGAAATCCAGGGTGACGCCCGACAGATAGCTGTTGACGTACAGCGAGGGCGGCACCTGCCACGGCCCCTTGCGGGTGACGCCGGACAGGCGCGGACGAATCGCGGTTTCGGCCTCGGTGCGTCCGGCGGGGGCACCCCACCGCCACGTCTGAGCCGGTCCGGGCGAGGCGGTCGGCTGGGCGGGATTCGGTTGTCCCGCAAGGCGAATCCCGGGCAGGTCGATCAGGACGGCGTTGAGTTCGCCGCGCGTCTTGGCCGCCAGCGCGGTATCCATCCGCTCGCTGAACTCGCCCAGCGACAACATGCCCAGCCCGACCGCGCGCTGTAGCAGGGTCCCGACATGTTCGCGTTCGGCATCCGATACTCGCAGGTCACGGTCGCCTACGGCTCCCCCGGTTCCCGCGGACCCCGGGGCGGAAACGGTCTCACCACCCATGTTCACGAGGCTACCGACGCCGCGGCCGCAGCACATCAGGGCAATCCCTGATCCGGCCCCTACTCGAGGCCCTGTTCGATGGCATACCGGGTGAGTTCGACCCGGTTGCCGAGCTGCAGTTTGCGCAGCGTCGCCTGCACGTGGTTCTCCACCGTGCGATGGCTGACGCTCAGCCTGGTCGCGATCTGTTTCGCCGACAAACCCTTCGCCACCAGCCGCAACACCTCGGTTTCGCGGTCGGTGAGGACGGGCTGCTCGGCGCTCCTATCGGCCCCAGCCCCGGCGATGCGACGGAATTCGCCGAGCACCACACCGGCCAGGCCTGGCGTGAACACCGCCTGGCCCGCGGCCGTCGCCCGCACCGCGTCGATCAACTCGGCCGCCGACGCGCTCTTGACCAGATAGCCGCTCGCCCCGGCCTTGACGGCTTCCAGCACATCACCGCGTTCGTCCGAGGCCGAGAGCACCAGTACTCGGCTGCGCGGCGAGACGCGGAGCACTTCCGCGGTGGCCTGGGCTCCGCTGCCGTCGGGCAGTTGCATATCCATCAGGACGACGTCAGGTCGGACCGCGGCGGCCCGGCGCGCGGCCGTGCCCGCGCCGTCCGCCGTCGCCACCACCCGGAAACCGGCTTCGGTGAGATCGCGGGACACGCCGTCGCGCCACATCGGATGGTCGTCGACCACCATCACCGAAACATCTTCTGCCGCGACGTCTTCCGATGTCCTCATCGTTGCTCCCCGTCACGTGGAATCCGGAATTCCCATTCGGTGCCGTCGGCGGTGTCGAGCAGTTCGGCGGTGCCGCCCAGCGCCTCGATCCGCCCGACGATCGAATGCGAGACACCCATCCGCCCCTCGGCGGCCGCGGCCGGCAGCCGGCCCTGCGCGATCCCCGGCCCGTCGTCGCGCACACTGACCACCACCGCATCGCCCATATCCTCCAGCAGCACAAAGGCTTTCGCCTCGGCGCCGGCGTGCAGCGCGGTATTGGACAGCGCGGCACCGACGGCGGCGGCGATCTCCCGGGCGGTCCGTGCCCCGATCGTCACCGGCTCACCGGGCGCGGAGACCGCGATCGACGGCGCGGCGAAGGCTCTCAGCAGCGCACGCAGGTCCGCGCGGGCGTCGAGACCCGAACCGTCCCTGCCTTGTTCGGAGATCAGCACCCGGAGCGCGACTTCCTGTTCGCGGGCACGATCCGCCAATTCGGCCGTGCGTCCACCGATTTCACTGCCGCGCCGACTGATGTACGCGAGGACCTGCAGCACCCCGTCGTGTACTTCGCGGGCGAGCCGTTCGCGTTCGGCGGTGGCGGCGGACAACCGCATCGCCTGCTCGAGGTGCCCCTGCGCGCGTCGCGCCGTCGCGGCCGCCAACCCGATGGCCAGCCCGACCGAAACCAGCACGGGCGCGGTCGCATCCGACCACAGATCCAACTCCCACTGTTCCCGCACCACGATGCTCACCACCGAAATCGCGAGCCCTGCGAGCACGCCGCCGAGCGCACCCCATTCGATCGCCGCCGACATCACCGCATTCGCCACCCACAGCGTGGTCGGCAGGGTCTGATGCCCGTGGTACCAGGGGTAGTCGGCGACCAGCCGAGTCGCCGCCATCAGCCCGACGGCGACCGCCAGGTCACCGATCACCACCGCTCGCCGCTCCCACCCGGTGACCGACCAGCGCGACAACCACAGCGCCGAGACGACCGACCAGAGCACCAGCATCCCGATCAGCACCCAACTCAGCGGCTGCCGCTCGTACGACGACACCGAGGCGACCTGCTGGCCCACCGCGTAGAGCATTGTGACCAGGCGAAACACCTGCGCCGCCCGCCACAGCGGCGCGGTCGCGGCCGTCGGTCCCGGCGCGGTCGAGGCGGCGGGCGGCGTGACGCCCGCGGACTCAGCCCTCGTCCGCATCACCGCCGTCCGCATCACCGCCGTCCGCATCGGACCGCGATTCGGCCCGGCGGTAGCGATCCGGCTCGGGCCGGTCGGCATCGGCGTGGAACATCGGCTCCCCCGGTTCCCCGGTATTGAGTTCCTGATACAGCTCTTCCGGGCTGCCGACCAGCAACGAACGGATCGCGGTGTTCATCACCGCGACGAACGGCACCGCCAGCAGACCGCCCGCGATACCGGCCAGCACCACCCCCGCCGTGATCGCCAGCACCACCGCCAGCGGATGGATGCGCACCGCGCGGCCCAGCAACAACGGTTGCAGCACATGGCCTTCCAGCTGCATCACCGCCACCGTGATGCCGAGCACGATCAGCGCGGTGACGAAACCCTTCGTCATCAAGGCCAGGAAGACCGCGATGAAACCCGCGAGCAGGGAGCCGACGATCGGGACGAAGGCGCCGATGAACACCAGCGATGCCAGCGGAAGGGCCAGCGGCACACTGAGAATCGCCAGCCCGGCGCCGATGCCGATGGCGTCGACGGCCGCCACCACGACGGTGGCGCGCACGAATCCGATCAGCGTGCCGAAGCCGAGCCGCCCGGCGGTGCGCACCCGTTCACGTTGCGGGGTGGGCACGATCCGGGTCACGAAGTTCCAGATCTGGTCGCCGCCGTAGAGGAAGAAAATCAGGATGAACAGCGTCAGGAAGGCGCCGGTCAAGAATTCGCCGATCGCCGCGGCGGTGGTCAGGGCGCCGCTGGTCAGCGAATCCTGATTGGCCTCCAGGGTTTTGATGATCGTATTGCCGCCGTTGCGGATCTGGTCGTTGCTCAGATGCAGCGGACCGTTGATCAGCCAGTCCTGCACGGTGTGGATGCTGGTCTTGAATTCGTCGGTCAACTGCGGCACACCGGTGATGAACTGCTCGATCACGAAGGTGAAGATCCCCGCCAGCAAGCCCAGCGATCCGACCAGGGCCACGAATACGCCGATGCCGCGCGGCATTCCGAGGCGTTGCAGCAGATCCACCAGCGGCGAGAGCAGCGCCGCCGCGAGCAGGGCGATCGCGACCGGAATGACGACCGTGGTCAGCTTGTGCGCCAGGTAGGCGACCGCCAGCACCGCCACCAGGATGATCAACAATCGCCAGCACCATTCGGCGCCCTGACGCACCAGTGGATGCACCGAGTCGGCCGCGCTGCGCTCGCGCCCGCGATCGGGTGCGCTTCGGCTCGAAGCCGCCGATGCGACGCCCGCCGGGGCAGGCTCGGCCGGATTCCCGGAGGTCTTGCTGTCCCCACTCACGCCGCGAGCCTATCGGCCGGGGACGCAACCGGCACGTGTCCGCTCCGCCCGAATCCGGTGACCTACGACGCGCCCCGCTAGATTGGTCATCGTGTCAGCGCCTCTGGAAGCGGTCAAACAGACCATGCGAACGCGCTGGCCGCTGTACCTCGCATCGATGCTGGCGGCCAATGCCTTCGGTGCGGTCCTGGTCTACGCGTTCATCCAGTACGGGCTGCCCGCGCCCGAGGGCACGCCGAACGGATTGCGGCGCGCCGGCCTGCTGCTTCCGGCGCTGGTCTTCGCGATCGGCGGATTCCTGAGCGTCACCGCCTCGGCGTTGATGCTGCGACCGGTGATGCGCTGGCAGATGCGCGGCGGTCCGCCCAGTCGCCAGGAACAGATGGCGGCCCTGCACGCGCCGCTGCGGCAGTCCATCCTCCACCTGCTGTTGTGGCTGGTGGGCGGTGCGGTGCTGGCCGCGCGGATCATCGTGGAAACACCCGAGCTCGCGGGTGCGGTGATCGTCACCGAATGTATGGCCGCCACCATCGTGTTCGGCTTCACCTACATGCTGGGTGAACGAATCTTGCGCCCGGTGGCCGCGCACGCACTGACCACCGGCACCTTCGATCACACGCTCACCCCCGGTGTCGGCACGCGCATGGCGATGACGTGGGGCATGGGCACATTCGCGCCGACCATCGCGATCGTGCTGCTGTGCGTCACCCAGATCACGTCGCAGGTGCATTTCTCGGCGCAGTCGCTGGCCATCTCGATTCTGCTGCTGTGCGGTGTGGTGATCATGCAGGCGCTGGCGCTGTCGATGCTCACCGCGTCGAGCATCTCCGACCCGGTGCGGCAGCTCTCCCGGGCGATCAACCGGGTGCAGGGAGGTGCGCGCGATGTCCAGGTCGAGGTGTTCGACGGCAGTGAGATCGGCCTGCTGCAGGTCGGTTTCAACCGCATGATGGAAGAGGCCGCGCAGCGCCGCGAACTGCAGGAACTGTTCGGCCAGCACGTCGGCGAGGAAGTGGCCCGCCGCGCGCTCGAGTACGGCACCGAACTGGGTGGTGAAACCCGGTTCGTGGCCGTGTTGTTCGTGGATATGGTCGGCTCCACCGCCACCGCCGCCGAGCGGCCGCCCACGGAGGTGGTCAGCCTGCTCAACGAATTCTTCCGGGTGGTGGTCGATGTGGTCGACCGGCACAACGGCCTGATCAACAAGTTCGTCGGCGATGCGGCGCTGGCGATCTTCGGTGCGCCACTGGACCGTCCGGACGCGCCGACCGCCGCGCTGGCCGCGGCCCGCGATCTGCGCGAGGCGCTGCGCGAGGTGCAGGGCCTGGATATCGGCATCGGTGTCTCGGCCGGCCTCGCCGTCGCCGGAAACATCGGCGCCGCGAATCGCTTCGAGTACACGGTGATCGGCGATCCGGTGAACGAGGCCTCGCGCCTCACGGAATTGGCGAAGGAACATCCGGGCCGCGTCCTGGCCTCGGGCAGCGCCCTGTACTTCGCCGACGACGACGAACAGAAGCAGTGGATCTCCGGCGACGAGGTGCAATTGCGCGGTCGCCGCCGCAAGACCCGGCTCGCGTGGCCGAAGGCTCTCGGATGAGCCACTGCCGCCTTCGGGCCCGACCCCACTAGGCTGGGCGTCGTGACGGCCCACGCTGAACCCGGCGGCGAACCGGCGCGGCCCGCGCGGCGCAGGTTCCGCTGGTTGAAATGGGCCCTCGGCGTTGCCCTGTCGGCGTTGCTGATCGCCGAGGGCGTATACCTGTGGCCGCGCCTGCACGATTCCTGGCGCAACCTCACGGAGATCCATTGGGGCTGGGTCGCCCTGTGCGTCTGGATGCAGGCGTTGTCGATGAGTGGATTCGGCCGCATCCAGAAACGCCTGCTGCGCGCGGGCGGGGTCGACGTCTCGCAGCGCGCCTCGGTATCGGTCGTCTACGGAGCCACCGCGATGTCGGTGTCGCTGCCCGCCGGCCAGGTGTTCTCCACCGCCTTCACCTATCGCCAGACCCGCCGCTGGGGTGCGAGCCCGATCGTCGCGTCCTGGCAGCTGCTGATGTCGGGCGTGGTCGCGACGAGCGGCATGCTGCTGCTCGGCGTGGGCGGCGCGCTGCTGGTCGGCAATCGCATCGGTCCGTGGAAGCTGGTCCTCACGCTGGGCGCGGTAGCGCTGCTGGTGTGGGCGGGCAAATACATATCCGGTAACCCCGGTGCGCTGCAGGCGCTGGTGCGCCGCGGGGTGCGGCTGGTCAACCGGATCCGGCGACATCCGGCCGATGCCGGGCTGGCGCACGTCGACGAGGTGCTGCGACAGCTGGAATCGGTGGATGTGCACCGGCGGGATGCCGCGTGGGTCGCGTTCTGGGCGGTCGTGCATCGGCTCGGCGATGTGGCCTGCCTGGGTGCGGCCTGCTACGCGGTCGGCGCCGATCCGCGCTGGGCGGGCCTGCTGATCGCCTTCAGTGTGGGCAAGGCGGTCGGCACCATTCCGTTCGCACCCGGTGGCATCGTCTACGTCGATGCCACCCTGATCTACAGCCTCACCGCCGCCGCGGGACTGCCGGCGGCGCAGGCGGTGGCCGCCGCCTTCGTCTACCGCATGGTGAGTTTCATTCTCGTCGCGATCATCGGCTGGATCGTCTTCGTCTTCCGCTTCCGCAATCCGCAGCTCGGCGATGCGCAGTTCGAGCAGGAATTCGAACAGCGCTCGGCCCTGCTCGCCGAACCCCGCCGCGCCGACAGCGGCGCGAACCGGCCCCTTCGCGAGGGCGATTCGCCCGGACCGGCCGAACCCGACGGCGAACCGCAGCCCTGAGCGGTCCCGGAATCCGGCTGCCGCACCGCTGTCACTACCCTGGCGACCGTGAGGAAATGGCTGCCGCTGCTGATCGATGTCGTGCTGGTGATCGTGTTCTGCGCGATCGGCCGGCGCAGCCACGACGAGGCGGTGGCGGCGGGTCTGCTGCGCACGGTCTGGCCGTTCGGCGCCGGTCTGCTGATCGGCTGGGTGATTGCTCCGGCGATCGCCGGCCGCGGGCGACTGTCCGACGCGCTCGCACGATTCGACGGATCGGCGGTGTGGCCGACCGGCGTGGTGGTGTGGTTGTCGACGCTGATCGGCGGCATGGTGCTGCGAGTGATCAGCGGTCAGGGCACCGCGGTCAGCTTCGTCATCGTCGCGGCGACCGTTCTCGCGGTCTTCCTGCTGGGCTGGCGCGCGGTGTGGATCCTCGCCGCCCGGCGCATTCGAGTCACCGGCGCATCCGTGAACTGACGCCCGCGACCGCTACTTGTTGTCGTCCGGCGTGGCCAGCGACTGCAGCATCCGCGCGGCCATCCGGGAGGTGGCATCGCCGCTGTCGATATCGTCGATGTGGATGGCGAAGGCCAGGTCACCGGCATTGGCGAGCAGCCATCCGTCCGAGCCGGCATTCGCGGTGAAGGCGGTGACCCCGGCATAGCGGGCGACCGTCACCTCCTGCGGGCTTCCGGTCGCGTCGCGCAGCATGCCGCGCAGCTTGTCGACCACATCGCCGGGCAGCGGTTCCAGCTTGGCCTCGGTGGTGCCGGGCCGGCCGATCTCGATCATCGGCGGAGCCACCGATCCGCGCGCGATCGTGGCCGCTGCGATCGCCATCCCGAACGGGCTGGCCAGAATCGGATCGTTGGTGCCCTGTTTGACCTGCTCGACGCCGCGACCACCGATCGGCAGCCGGCCCGTGGTCTCGTCGAGTCCGGGCACCTTGAACCCGATGCCGACGCCCAGCATGGCCGCCGCCTCGGCCGCATCCTGCACCGAAACGTCCTGCGGCGCCTTCTTCTTCACGATCGAGGCGACCGCCTTGAACAGGTCCATCGCACCGCCGACCGGATAGGTGGCGGTGAATGCGGGCGCGCCCTGGGCGCTGGCGTAGTTGTTCTGGGCCGCCGCGACCACGGCACCCGTGGAGGGCTGTATCGCCACGATCGAGGCCGCCGTACCGACACTGACCACCGCGTCCTCGGCCGCACGCTGCAACTTCTGGTCCATCGTGGAGGCGATGTCCGGCCCCGGCGGACCCTGATATCCGGCCAGTTGGGTGACCATCCGGCCGTCGGGCTCGAACAGCTGCACACCCCAGCCGGCGTGCTGATCCCGGTTCTCCTGCCACACCTTCTGCAGCGCATCGGTCATGGGCGACCACACCCGGCGGTCGGCGACGATCAGCCTCGGCTGCTTCTCCATCACCACGCCCGGAATCGAGGCCATCCGAGGCTCGAGAATCGCGAAATCGTCCTCGCGCAGGCTCACCGCGGTGATCGGCTTGCCCTGCGCGCCTGCCAGCTGCTGCATCAGCGAGGCACCGGTGATCAGCGGCGCGACCGGCGCGATGGCATCGGCCAGGGCATTGGTGGTGCCGACCGGATCACCCGTCTTGGTGGGATCCACCTTGATGACGTTGATGGTCTGCTGGGTCAGCAACGGCCGGCCGTCGTTGTCGTTGACCTTCGGAGCCGGCGTCGCCTCGGTGCGGACGAGCTTCACCGACCGCTTGTAATCCAGTTGCGGCATGACGACGGTGGGGTCCCAGGAGATCCGCCAGCCGATAGCCAGCTTGCGGATATTGCCCTGCAGGTCGTAGCTCCAGTCCTTACCCGGCCCGAAGTTCCAGGCGGCCTTCAGGTTGAACATCGCCGAATCGCCGTCGAGGCTGATGAACTGAACCAGCTTGTAATCGGGCTTACCGGGCTGGAGTCCGTCGAACATCGACTTCAGAGTGCTCTCGGCACCGGAGGGGTACGAGGTCAGTGCGGCGGCGCCGGCGGCATCGCGATCGTCCATTAGCTGGGTGAAATGCTCGACGACCGCTTCGGGTCCACTCGGCGTGCTGTGAAAATCGCACGACCCCATCACGATCGCTACGGCAGCAATTGCGGCCAGTGCCACTGCGCCCCGAACGCGAAAGCGGCGGGATCCCCACACATCCATGTCGCCCACTCTTCACTCTTGTCACTCCAGCAACAAGACCAACGGTACCCGAAGGAGTTGCCCGCGGTCCCACCTAGGCACCGACCGCATCTTCCATGCTCAGCGACCACAATAGTGCCCGATCACCGACATCCGTTGCAGCCGGTCGGCGAAATCGGCGGACGTGTTCGGAAGCTTCCCCTTTCCTCCGACAGCGAAACCCGGGGTGCATTTATGCGGAGTAATCTTGTAATCACAGTTACACAGGAACTTCCGCAGTGAGGAAACATCATGAGACACGGACACGGACGTGGATTCGGGCGGCCGGGGGGCTGGCAACAAGCGGATCTTCCGGACGCCGCCGACGCTCCGGACTGGTTCGCCGGAAGGTTGCCGAGCGAGTGGTTCAGCGGTCCGGCGACCATCGAAATCGACCGCGACGAGATTGTGGTGATCGGTGAACTGGCGCTGCCGGCACCCGAATCGAGCGAGGACGAGGAAGCCGGATCCGAACCGTCTCCCGCGACGGTGGACGGCCTGATCGCGCGCTTCCGCGAATCGACCCGGCCGGCACGCATGCAGATCGCCCAGGAGGCTCAGGCGCGCTACGGCCGCAATGTGGCCTGGGGCGTCTCGGTCAACGGGGAACGCACCCTGTTCACCCATCTCTCGGTGCCGGTGATGACGCGGCTGCGCCAGCCCGAACGCAAGGTGCTCGACACGCTCGTCGACGCCGGGGTCGCCCGCTCCCGCGCCGATGCGCTCGCCTGGACGGTGAAATTGGCCGGTAAGCACGCCGAGGAGTGGTTGGCGGAACTGCGGTCGGCGATGCGCAAGGTGGACGACCTGCGAGCCGAGGGGCCGCGCGGCCTGTGACCGGGCTAGGGTACCGGTCATGGCACCGATTCTCGTGCTCAACGGCCCGAATCTGAATATGCTCGGCACCCGCCAGCCCGAGGTCTACGGCTCGGACACCCTCGACGACGTGGTCGAGCTGTGCCGGGAGACCGCCGCCCGCTTCGATCGCGAGATCACCGCCTATCAATCCAATTCCGAAGGGGCGTTGATCGATCGGATCCACGCCGCGCGCGGGGTGGAAGCCGGGATCGTGATCAATCCCGGCGGCCTGACCCACACCTCGGTCGCCCTGCGCGACGCCCTGGTGATTCCCGAGGTGCCGATCGTGGAGGTACACATCTCGAATGTGCACGCACGCGAGGAATTCCGGCACCATTCCTACATTTCGCCGATCGCCACCGCGGTGATCGCCGGGATGGGGATCCGGGGCTACGCGGCGGCGATCGAATTCCTCTGCACCCGTTGACTTTCGCTCAGGCTCCGTCGCGCAGTAGCCGGTACATCGGCAGTCCGGCGCCGGCGGCGACCACCTTCTCCCACAGCTCCCGCACGGTATGCGACAGCGTGGCGTCCACCCCCACCTCCGCGCTGGTCTCGACGACATGGGCCGCACCCGCCACCATCATCCGGGCGGCCGCGTCGTCACCCCAGCCGCCGGACTTCGCGGCGGTGGCGTATTCGGCCATGAAGAAGGAGAACGCCTCGGCGGAGCGTTGCGCGAAGGGCAGGAAGCGGTCGATGTCGTGCCCGGCGCGTTCGACGACGGCCAGGGCCTGGTTGTAGCCGATCAGCCAGGGATGGAACAGCGTGAGCAGAGCCTGGTAGAACAACTGCGCCAGCCCGTCGTCGGCGCCGAGGTACTCCGGTGCGCTGAGTGGGCGCAGCAGGTCGGCATGGGCGTCGAAGACCTCGCGTGGACCGCTGTAGAAGATGTAGGACGCCGGATGGGTGATGTTGTCGCCGGCCGACATGAACCCGCCGGACAGGAACCGCGCCCCGTGCGAGCGCACCCATCGGGCGCCCGCGCGGGTGCGCTCCGGCGAATCGGAGGACAGATTCACGATCACCCTGTCCCGCAACCGTTCCGGAGCCCGGCCCAGGACGTCGTACATGGCGGCGTAGTCGGTGAGGCTCAGGATGATCACCTCGTTGCGCTCGAGCGCGTCGGCCACCGACTCGGCGCGCCGGGCGCCCAGTTCCGCCATGGCCTCGGCTTTGTCGGCGCTGCGATTCCAGACCGTCACCTCGGTGCCGGCGGCCAGCAGCACGCGCACGATCGCCCGGCCCATCGGGCCCAGCCCGATCACCGTGACGGAGGAACGTTCGGACATGGTGTACTCCTTGGTGTTTCGAAGTTCTTCCGATCGGCGCCGGATTCGATCGTCACCGGGATCCGCGTCCGGGGCAATAACGCACGTCGACGTGCGGTTGCTTACCTCGAAGTTCGAAAAATGGTCAGGAGGCCGAGATGGCGAACGACAGTGATGCAGATCACTCGGTATGTGGGATGTCGGTGGCCATCGACGTGGTCGGCGGCAAGTGGAAACTGCACCTGATGTGGGTGCTGGGCGAGGGCCCGCAGCGTTTCGGCCGCATTCGTGCCCTGCTGCCCGGGGTGAGCGAGAAGGTGCTCACCGAGAATCTCCGCCATCTGGAATCCCACGGCGTGGTCCGCCGGGAGGTGTTCCCCGAAATCCCTCCGCGCGTGGAATATTCGCTCACTCCCTCGGGGATCGACTTGGCCGCGGCCCTGCGCCCGCTCGAGCAGTGGGGTGAACGGCGCCGCGACGGACTGCTCGACACCGCGACGGCATGAGGGCGGGTCAGCCCAGGTAGTCGCGCGCTATCCGGGCACCGACTTCTTCGAGCAGTCGGGCGGCCTCGGCGATCGAGCGAACCGGATCGGATTCGAGGTCGCTCAGCGGATAGCAGCGGGCGAAGCCCGCGGCGCGCAGTCGCTCCGGGCTCAGCGCGCAGCGTCCGGCGACGGCGACCACCGGCACACCCGCGGCGGCCGCAGCGACTCCGGCGGGCGCCTTCCCGCGCAACGTCTGCTCGTCCATCGCCCCCTCGCCGGTGACCACCAACTCCGCGTCCCGGACCCGACCGGCGAAATCGATCAGCTCGAGAATCACCTCGATCCCGGACCGCTGCCGCGCCCCGAGCACCGCCATGGCCCCGAATCCGGTACCCCCCGCGGCGCCCGCCCCGGGATGCCCGGCCAGGCCGGCGCCGGGCTGATGCCCCTCCCCCGTCCCGAACGCGCGACCGCTCGCGTCGACCAGATGCGCCCAATGCGCCAGGATCGCTTCGAGTTCGGCGCATTGCCGCGGGGAAGCACCCTTCTGAGGCGCGAAAACCGCTGCCGCGCCGTCCGGTCCGAGCAGCGGGTTGTCGACGTCCCCGGCGAGTACGAAGGCCGCATCCCGGACGGCCGGGTGCAGATCGGAGTGGTCGAGGCGTCGTGCGCGCGCCAGTTCCGCTGCCCCCGAACCGATTTCGACGCCGTCCTCGTCGAGGATGTGCAGCCCGAGCGCTTGCAGCATGCCCGCGCCGCCATCGGTGGACGCGCTGCCGCCCAGTCCGAGCACGACCTCCCGAATGCCGTGGTCCAGGGCGTGGCGGATCAGCACCCCGAGCCCGTACGTGCCCGCACCCATCGGATCGGTTCGGCCGCTGGGCAATTCGACCAATCCGACCGCTGCGGCCAATTCGACCACGGCCGTATTCCCGCGCACCGCGTAGCTCGCCGAATGCGGCGCACCCGTCGGCCCGACGGTGTCGACCGGTACCCGCTCCCACCCGGCGGCGACGAAGGCGTCGACGGTGCCGTCGCCGCCATCGGCCACCGGCACCTGCTGAACCTCGGCGTCCGGCGCCACGCGCGCGATTCCGGCCGCGAGCGCCGCGGCCACCCCCGGCGCCGCCAGTGACCCTTTGAACTTGTCCGGCGCCACCACTACCCGCCGCGCCATCGCAACCCCATTCCTCCGGCGAGATCGAACTCCGGTCACCGTACTGCGCCGCTCAGCCGGGGGCCGACGCCCCGGCCGCCACACCGGTGACCGTGGCGTCACGGCATGGGCGCCTGATCCACGTGATCGATGTTCACCTCGCCGGTACGCAGGTACCGGATCACGGCGTCGTCGAGCGGAGCGTTACCGCGACCGAAGGTGCCGTGGTCGCCACCGTCGACGCTGATCAGATGTCCGTGCAGGGCCGCCGCCATCGCGGGACCGCCGGGATACGCGGTCACCGCGTCGTTGCGACTCTGCAGTATCAGCGGCGCGGTGGCCAGGCCGTGGTCGGCGATCGGCGTCGGCCTTGTCACCGGATCCCAGTCGGCGCAGGCCAATCCGCTGCGTACCAGATCGGCGCGGGCGTCGAGGGCGTTGCCGCCGGAAGCGACGATGGCGGCCGCCGAACCGATGGCGTCCCACCGGGCCGGCACCGCGTTCTCGTTGCAGGTGATCGCGGAGAACACCGCCTGGCCGGTCGGGTCGGTGCTCGCCACGCCCGCGATCGCGCGCATCCGCCGCAGATCGCCGGGTTGCGCATTCGCCTCGGCCATCGCCTGCGCCAGACTCGGCCAGAAGCCGCGGGCGTAGGCGGCCACGGTGGTCGCCGATACCAACGGCACCTGGGCCGACATGCCGCCGGAGGTCAACGCGCGCACCAGATTCTGGGCCTTGCCCATTTCCTCGGCGCCGGCGTTCACGCCCGCGCGTGCCACGGCCGGCAGCGGTGCGGGCAGCTCGCGCGGCAGGTCGGCCGCCGACACCGGGGGCGGGGTCAGGTTGGCGTACCAGCCGCCGCCCTGTGCCGACACCAGCCGCACCCAGGTCTCGTACACCCGCAGCGCCGAATCGCCCAGGTGATAGACATTGTCGTGCTGGGCGATCCAGCCGAACAGGTCGTCGAGCCGCTGTTTCCCCGCGAGCTGCTGCTGTGCGAACTGTTCGGTCCACACCCACTGCGGGTCGACATTCGAGTCCAGCACCATCCGGTCGACATGCTGCGGGAACAGCGCCGCGTAGACCGCGCCCAGATAGGTCCCGTAGGAGATGCCGAGGAAGTCGATGCGCTCCAGCCCCAGCGCCGCGCGCACCGCATCCATATCGCGGGCCGTGGTCTCGGTGGTGATGGTCCGCAGGTAGCCGGGCTGGGCGGCGTCACATGCCTTCCGCAGTGATTCGCGCTCGTGGTCACCGTCCTGCGCGATCTCGGCCCCGCAGGTCAGCGGGGTCGACCAGCGCAGTCCGCGCGGCTGTACGGCCACCAGGTCGTAGTGCTCGACCAGTTCCTTCGGCAGTTGGGCCAGCCGGACGCCCCAGTAGTCGAGGGCGTCCGCACCGGGCCCGCCCGGATTGGCGAAGAGAGTGCCGTAGCGCTGCCCGCTCGCGCGAATTCGGCTGACGGTCACCTCGATTCGCGAACCGTCCGGTGCGGCGTAGTCCCTCGGCACCGAGATGGACGCGCAGCGCGTCGGCCGCCCGTCGCCGACGGAGCCGGCCGGGCACGTCCCGAAATCCGGCTCGGCATGCGCGGTCGCCGGCGCCAGCGCGGCGAGCACCGCCGTCAGTACCGCAACGGTGGCCGATCGCGCCGCCACAGGTAGTCCCCGTCGTCCCATCCGCGCCGCCTCCCCGTCCGGCCGGTCGACGGCCGTCGCCGCATCGAGCATCCGACCACTCGAGCCCCTGCATTGTCGCCAGCCGCGCCGGGTGCGACAACTCGAACCACGTCCGACACGGGGAAGGATGTCGGCGTAGCCGCGCACCGTCGGCGATCGACACGCTCTAGGCTCAGCGAATGACGCAGGGTGCGCAGCAGAACATCGAGATTCGAGACAACTCACAGCTCGACCGATTCGAACTGTATGTCGACGGACAGCACGCCGGGGTGGCCGCCTATCAGGACACCGCCTCCGAGCGCGCCTTCGTGCACACCGAGATCTATCCGCAGTTCGAGGGCCAGGGCTACGGCCGTCTGCTGGTGCAGGGTGCGCTCGACCGGACCGTGGAACAGGGCTACGGCATCCTGCCGCTGTGCGCGATGGTGCACCACTTCGTCGAATCCCGGCCGCGCTATCTGGCGACGGTGCCGCAATGGGCGCGGGAACGATTCGGCCTGCCGCAGTAGCCGGCGGGCACATCGGGGTGGGCGCTTCGGAACCGAACCGCGAATCACGCACCACTAAACACAGCGCGCGCCCCGCGACGGTGCGATGATGACTAGCGTGGCACGCGCAGAGGAACACGGCGACCGCCCGAGACGTGAATCCCGGTACGAGGAACAGGCGGTGCGGCCCGGCACCTTGCTGGTCTCGGCAACGGAGCTGGTCGAGCCCACTTTCCGGCGCACCGTGATCTACATCGTCGAACACAACGATGCGGGCAGTCTCGGTGTCGTCCTGAACCGCCCGAGCGAAACCGCGGTGCAGGACGTGCTACCACGCTGGGCCGATCTCGCGGCCGGGCCCCGCACGCTGTACGTGGGCGGGCCGGTGAAGCGCGATTCGGCACTGTGTCTGACCACGGTCCGCGTCGGTGCCTCGATCGATGGCATTCGCGGGCTGCGCCGCGTGGACGGTCGCGTGGCGCTGCTCGATCTGGACTCCGACCCCGATTCGATCGCACCGCTGGTCGAGGGCATCCGCATCTTCGCCGGCTATGCCGGATGGACCTTCGGTCAGCTGGAGGGCGAACTGGAACGCGGGGACTGGATCGTGTTGTCGGCGTTGCCGTCGGATCCGTTGGCGGGACGCACCGATCTGTGGGCGCACGTGTCGCGCCGGCAGCCGCTGCCGCTGTCGCTACTGGCGACACACCCCATCGAACTAGAACGCAATTGATTACGTATCCACGGAGTGTGGTCCCCCAACGCTCGCCTCGACCGAGGCGGCGGATACGCCCGGTCGGCAGCCATGTCTGACTCCGCGATCCCCCCCGTCGACGCGGCGCCCTCCCGGGCGCATTTGTTGCGGGTGCTCTACGACGAACACGCACCGACGCTGTGGCGGTACACCTACAGCCTGGTCGGCGATGCCGGACGGGCCGAGGACATCGTGCAGGAGACGTTGTTGCGGGCCTGGCAGCGTCCGCAGGTCCTCGACCAGTCGGCGGCCTCGGCGCGGGCGTGGTTGTTCACAGTGGCCAGGCATCTCGCGGTCGACGAATTCCGCAGTGCGCGGCATCGGCGCGAGTACGGCACCGACACGCCGCCCGAACAGGCGGCTCCGGACGAGGCGGAACGCGCAGTGGACAGTTGGGTGATCACCGACGCGCTGGCTCGGCTCAGCTCCGATCACCGCGAGGTGATCGTGCGGGCCTACTATCGCGGACTGTCGACACACCAGATAGCGAACGAATTGGCGATTCCCGAGGGCACTGTCAAATCCCGGATGCACTACGGGATGCGAGCGTTGCGTTCGGCCCTACAGGAGATGGGGGTGACGAAATGACATCGGCCCACACCGCGTCACACGACGACTATGCGACCTGGGATGCACCGTATGTGCTCGGCGCCCTCGCTCCCGACCAGCGGCTCGAATACGAGGCGCATCTGTCCGAATGCGCCGAATGCAGGCTCGCCATCACGGACCTGTCGGGCTTGCCGGGACTGCTCAGCCACATTCCCGGTGACGTCGCTCTCTCGCTGATCGACGACGGGGCCGCCGCAGACCATGCCGGCAGTTTCGGCGACGCCGGGTTCGACGCCCTGCTGAACCGGGTGCGCGCGAGCGAAGCCACCACCAGCGGCGCCCGGATACTGCCCTTCGAAGCGCACGGCAGCGGCCCGGCCACCGAGACGGGCACGACCGCACCCGACGCGGGCACTTCGGCGGTCCGCGAAACCCCCGCCGAAGACCGGCGCACCGAGCCGGAGCAGCCCCCCGCCTCGCTGGCAGCGGCGCGCGAGCGCAAGCGCAGCCGCAGCGGTCCGTGGCTCGCCCTGGCCGGTGCGGTGGCCGCCGCCGCGGCGGCGGTCGCCATCACCATCCCGATCACCGTCGCGCACACCCAGCACAACAATCCGCCCACCGCCGAGCAGGTGGTCACGGAGCGGCAGATGGATCAGGTGATTCCGTCTCCGATCACCGCGAACTTCACTCTCACACAGCTGAATTCCGGTACGCGGGTGAACATGTCGTGCAACTACGCGCCGTCGGATACCGATTACACCTGGGACGGCGCGCTGTGGGTGGTGCACACCGACGGCACGCAGTCGATGGTGGCGCAGTGGTCGGCTCATCCCGGCCAGACGGTGACCGCGGACGGCATCACCTCGGCCCCGGCGGACAAGATCCAATCGGTCGAAATACGTTCGAGCACAACCAACCAGGTGTTCCTGCGCGCAACGGTGTGAGCGGCCGCCGTCGAACCGGCACCAGTACGGGTACTGCTGATTTGCCCTCAGACCGTGCGAGCCGCGGGGGGGGGGGGGGGGGGGGGGGGGGGGGGGGGGGGGCCGGGGCGGGGGGGGGGGGGGGGGGGGGGGGGGGGGGGGGGGGGGGGGGGGGGGGGGGGGGGGGGGGGGGGGGGGGGC
>NZ_LZML01000067.1:0-36044 GCF_001665695.1 Nocardia sp. 852002-51101_SCH5132738
CGAAGACATCAACACCAGGCAAAACAAGCCCACTACCAGCGAAGACAGGCATTACATCACAAAGTGATGCTGGAGTACTAGGCTAGTCGCTGTGCCACGCGAAGCGCCCTCGAGTATCGGTTTGGATGAAGCGGTCGAACTCACGCGGACGGGCGACTTGTGGTTGTTCCGTGGACATTCCGGCGCCGATCGCGCGATCCGGGGCCTGACCAACAGCCCGGTCAACCATGTCGGCATGGCGGTGGTCGTCGACGACCTGCCGGCCCTCATCTGGCATGCCGAACTCGGCCGAGCGCTGCCGGATGTCTGGTCCGGCAACCACCATCGCGGCGCCCAGCTGCACGACCTGCAGGCCGCGGTCCTGCGCTGGACCAATGATTACGGGCAGCAAGCCTGGCTGCGCCAGCTGGATCGCCCTGTGACACCCGAGATGGAGGATGCGGCCCTGCGGACGGTCGCACGGCTGGACGGCATGCCTTTTCCCTCGACAAGCGCGCTGGCCGGCCGGTGGTTCCGGGGCCGGATACCGCGACCGAAGCGTTCGAAGCACCGCGAAACCGAAGCCGGCCTGGAGAACGCCTACTGCGCGGAAATCGTCGCCCTGACCTACCAAGCGATGGGATTGCTGCCGGAGAAGCGCCCGAATTGGTACGACCCGGGCAGATTTTGGAGCGGCGACAATCTGCATCTGTCCGAGGGCTATCGCCTCGGCGGTGAGATCGAAGTGAACGTTTTCGGGCGCTGACGCACCGATATCCGAAGTACCGGGCGTCGGCACAAGGACGCGGGCGATCCCAGCCGCATTCGTTCGGACGCCGCGGGCCGATCGAGCCGGGGCGTGGACGTTCCGGCGGAGACGATCAGTCGCCCTCGACCACCGGGTAGATCCGGTCGGGAACGAGCCCGTGCGCCTCGCGATGGACGGTGATCGCGGTATCCGCGTCCGGGGCATCGACCAGGCAGAACGCCGTGTGGCTCGCTTCGTCGACCCAGTAGCGCTGGTACGTCACGCCGTAATCTCCCTGGATCGCCACGTCGGCGGCATGAGCGGCGGCCACGTCCCGCACCGTCGTGCCTTCGGGCAGATGTTCGTGCACGTCGATGAAGAGGACCATCAGGACTCCTTGGTCGAGTGGGCGACGCCGAGTGGCGATGTGACGTAGATTACGCCGTACGTGATCCCTCCGACAGCCCGCGGACCGCGATTCGAGGCATCGGCCGGAAGCCCGGAGAATTGATCATGTAATTAACGGAAAGAATGCAAGATCAATTCTGAGATCTGCACGAAATGCGCAGTTCGCCAGCTGTTAACCGTGACCATTCACACAGTAACGAAAGTGGATTTACACATTTCACCTTCATATATTTGGGTTACGCGCCGTGATGGCATCGTTATTCATCTGTGGAAGGAACTCCCGTACATGGTCTCTCGCAAGATCTTTGCTGCCGCCACCCTCTCCGCCGCCGCGCTGTTCTTCGGCCCGGTCGCCATCGCCTCCGCGGCCGCACCCTCGGCCGACTCGGGCACCACCGCCCCCGCGCAGCTGAGCACGGGCTCGGCGGACAGCGGTTCGTCCTCCGGTTCCGCCGGATTGTCGTCGGGCTCGGCCATGCTCGACTCCGGCAGCTCGGCCCTCGAGGGCGGCACCTCCAGTATCGACAACATCATCACGGCGATCACCGGTATCAAGGACCTTTCCCAGCCCAAGCCGGCCTCCTGATCCCTGGCGGCAGAACCTCTTTCGCTCCAGCCCGCCGGCGGACCCCACCGACCGCAGTCGGCCTCGAACGGCGATCGATAGCTGCACCGCGGCCCATTAGAGTTCAGGTGTCCGGATCCGCCGACCCTCCGGACAGTTCGGAGAATGGAGCGACCATGGCCGCCACAAGTGAGCAGTCGACGTCGGGCCCTGCGAGCTTCGACGAACTTCTGGCCGAACTGCGCCGGCGTCTGGATTCGATGTCGCCCTCGCATCGCAAGCTCGCCGAGCGCGTGATGTCGGATCCCGAGACCGTCGCGTTCATGACCGTCTCGGAGCTCGCCTCCGCGGTCGGGGTGAACCAGGCGACCGTCGTTCGGTTCGCCAATGGCCTGGGCTTGCAGGGCTACCCGGGGCTGATCCGTCTGTGCCGCGAACATCTGCAGGAGCAGGCGCAACTGCTGCGCCGCTTCGACAGCATGGAGCAGCTCGGAAACGTCGGCAGCGGAGTACTCGAACAGGCCGCAGCGCTGGATCAGGCGAACATCGCCCGCACCTTCGCCCGTATCGAGGAGCCGACCTGGCACCGCGTGGTCGAACACCTGGCACGCGATGCCCACGTCCACGTGCTGGGTCTGCGTAAATCTCATGCCCCGGCCTACTTGCTCGGATATCTGCTCGGCATGCTGCGCGAGGATGTGCACACCATCAACGGTGCGGCCGGCTCGCTCACCGACGAACTGCGCCGCGTGCGTGCGGGCGACTGTTTCGTCGCGATCTCCATTCATCGCTACAGCACCGATACCGTTCGCGCCGCGCAGTGGGCAAGCGACCGCGGTGCGCACGTGGTGGCGCTGACCGATAACGCCGGGTCTCCGCTGGCGACGACCGCCCACGATTGTTTTCTCGTCGATGCGTCCAGTGCCTCGGTCCTCCGGTCGATGACCGCGTTCACCGCCTTGGCACAGGCGTTGGCCGCTGGTGTCGCCCAAACCCTCGGTCACAGCGTTCGATCGACCCTGCTGGAGGAAGAGAACCTGCTGAGCAGTTTCGGTATCTACCGCAGTGGGACCACGTCTGCTCGCGGCTGAGCAACTTCTCGGCAGGAATGAAGATCATTTCGCGGGAAGAATGTGCGGGTTGAGCAGTCGTGCCGGATCCAGGGCAGCTCGGATCGACCGCATGATGTCGAGATCGACGTCGCTGCGACCGAGCCCGATCCATCGAGCCTTCGCCCGCCCGATTCCGTGCTCGGCACTGATGCTGCCGTCGTGGAGGGCCACCCGCCGCAGCACCGTATCGGTCACCGCATCGCGGTCGTCGGCGGCGACATCGAGAAGATTCACGTGGATGTTGCCGTCGCCCAGGTGGCCGAAACAGATCGCGCGCACAGCGGGAGCCGATTCGGCGAGATCCTCGCCGAGCGCTGAGAGGAACGGCTCGATTTCCCGCACCGGGGTGGACAGATCGAGTTTCACCGGCGGAGTGGATGATTCGGCGCTCACGGCTTCGGTGTGTCCTTCCCGGTACCGCCAGAGCCGATGCGCGGGTCCCTGCTCCACGGCCGCGTCGAGCACATTCGGTCCGGCGTCTTCCAGCACGTCGAACAGCGCTGCCTGGGTTTCCGGCCGGCCCGACACCTCGACCAGCAGGTAGTACGCGGGGTCGGCAGCGAGCGGTGGTCGAAGCGCGCAGTGCGTGCGGACCAAATGGATACCGGCCCGGGTCATCAGTTCCGCGGCCTCCACTGTGATTCCGGCACGCTGTATTTCGGCTATGAGGCGCAATGCGACGCCGACGGTGCCGACGCCGATGAGCGCAACGTGCGTTTCCCGCGGCGGAACGACCAGTCGCATGAGTACGCGGGTGATCACCGCCAGCGTGCCCTCCGAGCCGGCGAGCAGCCCGGGCAGGTCGTATCCGACGTTGTCCTTGGTCAATTCCTTCCAGCGACTGACTGTTCGGCCGTCGGCCAGCACCGCTTCGAGTCCGAGCACCTGATGACGGGTGTTGCCGTTCTTGATCATGCGGATGCCGCCGGCATTCGTAGCGACGATCCCGCCGAGCGTCGCCGAATCCCGCGAGGCCAGATCGACTCCCAGGTCGAGATCGTGGGCGCGCGCGGCCTGCTGGGCTCGGGCGACGGTCACGCCGGCACCTGCGGCGATGGTGCGGCCGATCGGGTCCACGCGCTCGATCTCGTCGAGACGAGCGGTACTGAGCACCAACTCGCCCCGCATCGGAACGGACCCGCCGACCAAGCCGGTATTTCCGCCCTGCGGAACGACGGCGACCCCGGCCCGGTGGCAGGCCGCCAGGACCGCGGAGGTCTCCGCGGTGTCGGCGGGGCGGACCACGGCGCAGGTGCTCCCTACCCAATGGCCGGTCCAGTCGACTACGTGTCCGGCGACGACGTCCGGATCGGTGAGCACATGGGCTCGACCGACGATCGCCGCCAACTCGTCCACCAGTTCCAGGGTTCGCACCCCGCCGATTCTCCTACTCGCGTCCGCTGAGCCATTTACCTCTGCTGAGGCGTTCACCGAAGGCAACGGCAACAACACATTTCACGGATCATCGACTACGTCCCGGTGAACCGGGGTTCTCGGCGGGACAGCATCGCCGCGACGGCCTCGGCGTGGTCGGCGGTGTGATGGACCGCGGCCTGCATCGCTGCGGAGAGATCCAAAATACCTTCCAGACTGTGGTTTTCGGCCGAACGCAACAGGCGTTTGGTCATCCGCAGCGCATGCGGCGGTTGCCGCGCGATCCGCGTCGCGAGGGTGTGTGCCGATTCGAGAAGCAGCGCCGGCTCGACAACCGCGGAGATCAGGCCCCACTCGAGCGCGGTCGCCGCGTCGACCGGCTCGCCGGTGTAAGCCATTTCCGCAGCGCGGGCCGGGCCGATCGCGCGGGAAAGCAGCCATGCCCCGCCGTCACCGGGAACGATGCCGACTCGCACGAAGCTTTCCGCGAAGGTCGCGGCGGTGGATGCGATCCGAATGTCGCACATCATCGCCACGTCGCAGCCGGCGCCCACGGCAGGCCCGTTCACCGCCGCGATCGTCGGAACTTCGCAGTAATACAGTGCTTTCGGAATGCGCTGAATGCCGTGCCGGTAATTGCGATACAGCTCCGCCGGACTGCCGCCGAACATTCCCGTCCGGTCGCGCATGTCCTTGATGTTGCCTCCCGAAGAGAACGCTGGGCCGGCCGCGGTGAGAATGGCGACGCGCACGCCGAGATCATGGTCGGCCTCGGCGATGGCGTCCTCCAGTGCCGCGATGGTTTCGGGGTCGGAGATCGCGTTTCGTGTGGCCGGGTTGTCGAGAGTCCACACCACCACATCACCGCGGCGGTCGATCCGCACCGGTCCACTCACCGTCCGGCCTCCTCGGTGTCGTTGTCGGACAAAATGATGCGAACGTCGACCGGAAGGATCGCAGTGCCGGAGGCGATCACAGGGTTGAGATCTAGTTCGGCGATCTCCGGGTGCGCCGCGACGATCGCGCCGACGCGAACCAGCAGGCGCGCCAGCTGTTTCCGATCGATCGCTTCCAGGTGGCGGTGGCCATCGAGTAGACGTGACGCCCTGGTTTCCTCGATCATCTCGAGGGCTTCGACGTCGGTGAGCGGCGCGGCGCGGAAGGTGACGTCGTCCCGTGCTTCGACCAGTACCCCGCCGCTGCCGAAGGCGACGACAGGTCCGAAGACCGGATCACGCATCGCGCCGACGAGCAACTCGACGCCCGGCTCGGCCATCGGAGTGACGATGATCCCGTCGATCCGCGCACCGGGCACGCCGGAGGTCACCGACCCGATCATGGCCGTGGCGGTCGCCTCGGCGTCCGCGGCCGCCACATGCAACCGCACACCACCCACGTCGGATTTGTGCACCACATCCGGCGATACGATCCGCAACGCGCACGGCCGGCGGTATTCCCGGACGGCGACGACGACGTCGGCGATCGTCGGTGCCACCGTCCATTCGCCGACATCGATGCCTTGCCGGCTGAGAAAGGTTCTGGCGGAGGGTTCGTCGAGCACCGGCCGATCCGAGACCAGCCGCGGTGCAGGACGAGGCAGGGCGAACGACGACCGCTGGGCTGCGGTGGCCAGGATTCTGCCGCGTCGTCGCAGGGCCGCGACGATACCGGCCGCGTGATCGAGGGAACTGGTCACCGATACCCCTCGGGCGCGCATCAGGTCGTGGTGAACATTCCGCTCACCGGCGTAGCAGCTGTGCACGACCAGCGGAACCTTCTGCGCGGCAGTACATTCCAGCAGTCGCGCCGTGGCGGCGGCCTCCTGCTCGGCCAGTGCGGCATCGAAGCGCAGGTGGTAGCCCCCGTACATACCGACGATCAGCACCAGCCCCACCGCTGGATCACGGGTCAGGATCTCGACCGCGTCGGCGAAGAGAGCGGGATCGGTGTCCGTGGCGCCCGCGACATCGACGGGATTGAACACCGCCGCTGCGGGGCCGAGGAGTTGCCGCAGTGCGTCGCGGGTGTCGTCGGCGAGGGCGGCGAGTTCGACACCTGCGGCGGCCAGCGCGTCGGCGGCCAGCGCGGCGTGTCCACCGCCGTCCGACAGCACGACCACGCCGCGTCCGAGGGCCATCGGGTGGGTGGAGGCCAGGGCATTGGCGAGCACAGCGAGTTCGTCGGATCGTTCGGCCGATTCCACGCCCGCTTGGCGCAGCACGGCGGCGGCGACAGCGTCGGATCCGGCCACGGATGCGGTGTGTGAACGCGCGGTGGCCCGACCGGCCTGCGACCGTCCACCGCGAAGGACCACCACGGGAGTGTCCCGGATCGCCTGCGCCGCGGACCGGAGGAACGCACGCCCGTCGGTGAATCCTTCGATATGAATGGCGATCACCCCGGTTTCGGGATGACGCGCGAGTTCGGCGAGGCATTCGTCGTAGCTCACATCGACCTGGTTGCCGAGTCCGACATAGGCGTGGATTCCGGTGCCCCGCAGTGTCCGAAGGTCGTTGACCAGCGACAGCAGCATATTCCCGCTCTGCGTGATCACGCTGATGGCACCAGGCGGAACATTCTGTACACCAACGAGATTCGCGCCCGTGGCGAGGTTGAGAAGGCCCGACGTGTTGGGTCCGACGACGCGGATGCCGGTCTCGGCGATCGCTCGAGCCAATGCGGTCTGTGCCTGCGCGCCCGCCGCACCGGTCTCCTCGAATCCATTGGCCAACACCACCGCCGCGGGAATCCCCACCGCCGCGCAACGGCGCAGAGCGTCGGGAACGGCAGCGGCGGGCAGGGCGATGAGGGCGACGTCGACGCCATAGGGAAGCTGGGCGATCGATGACGCGACCTCGAGCCCCAGGATGCGGCCGCCGCGGGGATTCACCGGATACACCGGATAGGCGTAACCGGCCTCCTGAAGTCCACGAACGGCCTGGTAGCCGCGTTTGCCAGGATCGGCGGAGGCGCCGATGACCGCGACCGACCGCGGCTCGAACAAGCGGGCGAGGGCCGATCGCGCGGGAGCGGTCTGTACAGCGGACGATGCGGAATGTGCTTGAACCACAGCGCTTTCCTACTTTCCTTCGAAGCGGGGGGCGCGCCGCTCGGTGAAAGCCGCGACACCCTCGGCCCAGTCCCGCGTCTGCATCAACGCGAGAATCTGGTGTGGTTCGGATTCGAGCGCCGCGTCGAGAGAGTCGTTGTGGCGCAGCGCCTGTTTCATTCGGCCGACAGACAGCGGGGCTTTCCTGGCCAACGTGGCGGCCAGCGCCTGAGCCGCTGCGACGACGCTGCCACTGTCCACCGCCAGATACGCCAGACCCCACGCGTGCGCGTCCGCTCCGCTAAATGGTTCACCGAGCAAGAGCAGTTCGGTGGCGCGGCGCAGGCCCACGAGGCGCGGTAGGCGGTGGGTGACTCCGCCGCCCACGAAGGTGCCGAGGCCGACCTCCGGGAAGCCGATCCGAGCATCCGACGCGACGACGAGAAAGTCTGCGCTGACGGCGATTTCAGCGCCGGCTCCGAGCGCGTAGCCGTTGACGGCGGCGACTACCGGGGTGTTCATCGTCTGTATCCGCTCACACACTGTCTGCGCCAGCAGCAGGTAGCGCTCGCGGTCGGAGCGGTCGCGGGTGCCGGAGCTGTGGGCTTTCATGTCGGCGCCGACACAGAAGGCGCGTCCCGCGCCGGTGATGACGACGGCGCGGACCTCGGGTGCGGAATCGGCAAGAGTCAGTTGCTCGATCAGTGTTTCGTACATCGTCTCGCTGACCGCGTTCAGTCGATCCGGGCGGTTCAAGGTCAGCGTCATCAGATCGTCGGATCGAGTCGTCACCACTGTCGTCACGGTCGGTTGTCCCTTCGTCGGCTCGAGCACGGCTACGCCGGCTGCAAGCAATAGTTGCACAAAACAGTTTTGATGCAACTTCTCTTGCATCCCGTGGGAATGGCGTGTTTCATAAGGGGGGCAAGCGATTACCTGGGTCACCGCCCAGAGGTTCAGGAAGAAGGCGCCACCGTGCCCACCTCGCTGTCCACGTCGGAAAACCTGCAACGCGCCATCAGCACCCGCCAGATGACGATGATCGGTATCGGCGGCGTCATCGGCGCCGGACTGTTCGTCGGCAGTGGTGCAACGATTTCGGCCGTCGGGCCGGGGATCGTGCTCGTATATCTGTGCACCGGACTGCTGGTGGTGCTCGTCATGCGGATGCTCGCCGAACTCGCCACCGCCCACCCGGCCACGGGTTCGTTCTCCGCCTACGCCTCACGGGAGCTGGGTTCGTGGGCGGGCCTCGCCGTCGGATGGCTCTACGCCTACCACTGGTGTGTCACAGTGGCTTTCGAGGCGATCGCCGGCGCTGCGATCGCGCACCAGCTCGCGCCCGCGGTGCCCACCTGGCTCGCCGCTCTGGGCTTCATGACCGCCCTCACCGCGGTGAACCTGACCGCGGTCACCTCGTTCGCTCGGTTCGAGTTCTGGTTCGCGCTGATCAAGGTCACCGCGATCGTCTTGTTCATCGGTATCGGCGGTGCCGCGATTCTCGGGCTGCTGCCCCTTCACAGCTCACCGGGCACCACGAACCTGCTCGGACACGGCGGATTGTTCCCTCGCGGCGGGGGCCCCGTACTGGTGGCCGTGCTGACGGTGTTCTTCTCCTATTTCGGCACCGAACTGGTCACCATCGCCGCCGGTGAGGCCGCCGATCCCGGCCGCGCGGTCAGGCGCAGCATGCGCAGTGTCGCTTGGCGTATCGTGATTTTCTACGTGGGTTCCGTGCTCGTCGTGGTCACGTTGCTGCCTTGGGATGCCGCCGTGGTCACCGAGAGTCCCTATACCGCAGTTCTTTCCACACTGGGGCTCCCCGGAGCGCGGACGGTGATGAATCTCATCGTGCTCACTTCCGTACTGTCGTGCCTCAATTCAGGCATCTACTCGTCCTCGCGGATGTTGTTCTCGCTGGCCCAGCGCGGGGAGGCGCCGGCGCTCCTCGGCCGCCCAGGAGCATCCGCCGTGCCCGTCGCGGCGGTGCTCGCCGCCGCCAGTGCGGGATTCGTCGCGGTCGGCGCCAACTACTTCCTGCCGACGGGCGCGGTGTTCACCTTCTTGTTGAACTCGTCGGGCTCGGTGGCCGTCGTGGTCTATCTCTGCATTTGCGCCACGCAAATCGTCTCTCGTCGCAACGCGCGAGCCGACGTCGATTTCGAACGCGGAGTTCGAATGTGGGGGCACCCTTACCTGTCGTATCTGGTGGCCGCGGCGCTGGTCACCATCGTGGCGGCCATGGCCTTCACCTCCGCGACGCGAAACTCCCTGGCACTGACCACAGTCGTGACGGCAGCGGCGATATGCGCGGGGTTGGTCCATCAACGACATCGCCGAACCACATCTGTCCCTTCCGCTACGCCCAGCCACACCGTCGGCGGGTGAGACCCGTATCCGAAAGGCCGACCGCATGCCCCGACACACCGACAAGGACCTGGCAGTCCGCCTGATGTCGGTAATCACCGACCGGATGGAGCACGGCGACATCGACTGGAACTGCCACAGTATCGATGAAATCGTCTCCGCCAGTAGCGATCCCACCGGCCCGCTCGCTGCGATGATCGAGGAACACGCACGCGATTCGGGCCGGCCGCCGGAACAGGTCATCCCCGAGATCCACGCGATCGTCGATCGCATGCTGGGCAGTCGGCTCACCTTCGGCCCCGACGACAACCCCGCCTACTACATCGGGACGATGCTCGACGGGTATATCGCGGCCGAAGCACCGCTGCTCGGCTGCGAGAAACCGGCGATATCGGAGGACGAGCTCAGATTCTCGATCACCGAACCCGCGCGATGCGGCACAGTTATCCTGTCGGGCAGCCAAGTCGACGCGCTGATCGCCGGGTTGCTCAGGTGGCGCGCCGCTCACCCCGACCGACCCCGATCGTGACTCTCCCGCAGGTAACACGATGAGCCCGAGCACATTTCAACTCAGCGACATCACCCTGACTCCGCCGGCCGGAGCACACAAGGGCCTCATTGCCGTTCTCGACGCGGTGCAGACGGCGCTGCGCCGATCGATCGGTTTGCTGGCCTCGGGAAAGCCGTCCGAACAGCCCGACCTGCTGTACCAAATGGGCAAGCAAGGACTGCTCCACGACGGACTCGACGACAAACACGACTACGCCGCCCTGGTCGACAGCCACGCCGCGACGCTGGCGAAGATACGCGCCGCCAAGGTGGCGATCAGCGGCCACAACGACGACGTCCGTAAGGCCTACTACTCCACCTTCGACACCTCGAACGGGACCTTCACCGACTGCATGGCCAAGGTGCACCGCCTCCAAGGCACGCTCGAATACGCCTCGAAGATGAACGAGAGCCATCAACCGTTGGCACCGGCTGACGAACTGCGCCTGATCACCGCCGCCCTCGACGCCGTCAGCTATGTGCACGGCAAGGTCGGGTCTGCCGCGAGGCAGATCCAGCACCAGAAGCGAACCATCGAGAACTCGGTCCCCACCTACCGCCCCACCGCGACATATCCGTCCGGCGGCACGCCGAGCGCCGGTGCGACACCGTGGTCGACGCCCGGCACGCCGGTAGGGCCGGGAAGCATTGTCCCGCTTCCGCTGGCGCCCGGTGCCCCTGGCGCCATCCAGGCCGCGATGAGCCAGCTCAACGTCCACGAAACAGGCGTCAACCACCTGCCGGGCAAGCCCTACAACATCGACGGGCCGTGGTGCGCGGCTTTCGCCACCTGGGCCTGGAAGCAGGCGCACATCCCGTTGAATTGGACCGCCACCGACAGTCACGGGCTGGCCGTCAGCGTGCCCACGATCTGGGCAGACGCACAACGCCACGGGCTCGCCGACAAAGCCTCCCGCGCCCAGGTGGGCGACCTCATCGTCCTGAACGCAGTCGGCCACATCGGCCTGGTCGAGAAGGTCGATGCCAACGGCACGATTCACACGATCGAAGGCAATTCGGGTGACGCGGTGCGTGAGCACACGTACTCGCCCGGCAGCAGCTACGTAAACGGGGTAATTCATCCACCGGCGCAGAACAACGGTGTCGAGGCTTAGTCCCAAGGCCGCTCGATTGCCGGCCTGTGGTCGGTCCGAGCGAACACCTGGGAACACGACTTCATCCGGCCCCGTGATACTGGACATCGCGCCGTCGATCGACGAGGAGGATGTCTGTGCCCGCACTGTTCCTACACGAACCAGGCCAGGGCCCCGAGGTTTCGCTGCAAGGTTTCGTGCGCCGAAACCCGTGGGTCCGGATAACCACCGACCCACTGTTCGTGCACCACGATCGCGGTGCGCCGACACGGCGGGTCGCCCTCGTCTCCGGCGGCGGTTCCGGCCACGAGCCGATGCACGTCGGATTCGTGGGAATGGGGATGCTCGACGCGGCCGTACCGGGAAAGATCTTCGCCTCGCCGCACAACCGCCAGGTCTACGAGGCGAGCAAGGCCGTCGCTCGTGCCGGTGGGGTGCTGCACATCGTCAAGAACTACACCGGAGACAAGATCAATTTCGGCATCGCCGCCGAACGGCTCGCCGCCGACGGTATCGAGGTCGGCCGGGTCCTCGTCGACGACGACGTCGCCACCGAATCGGATGAGACGGCGACGGGACGACGCGGGACCGCCGCGACCATCGTTGTCGAAAAGATCCTCGGCGCCGCCGCGGACCGCGGTGACACGCTCACCTCGCTCACCTCGCTCGGCCGCGAGGTGGCCGAGCACAGCCGCAGTATCGCGGTGGCCACCGAGGCGCTCACGTCACCGAATACCGGGGCGCGCGCCTTCGAACTCGAACCGGATCAGCTCGAATACGGGGTCGGAATTCACGGCGAACGCGCCTCGACCTCGATTACCAGGCCACCACTCGCGGAACTTGTCGACCGGATGCTCACCGATATCCTCGCCTCACTGCCCGGCGATCCTCGAAAGCCGTTGTTACTGTTGATCAATGGGCTCGGTGCGACGACGGAACTCGAACTCTGCACAGTTCTCGAGCTCGCGGCGCGCACCCTCACTGCCCGAGGTCGCGAAATCTCGGCGGTCCAGGTCGGCACATTCGTCGCAGCACTGGACATGAGCGGCTTCTCGATCACCCTCACCCAACTCGCCGACGGCTGGCTCGATCTCTGGCACGCCCCGACCGGCGCACCCGCCTGGAAGGACACCGCACGATGACCAGCGAGGCACTGACGACGCTCGACAGCACCGTCGCCCGACTGCACGAGGTGTTCATCGCCGCCGAGCCCGCACTGACCACGCTGGACGAGATCACCGGCGACGGAGATTTCGGCGTCAATCTGCGCGAGGGCTTCGCCGAGGTCGCCGACCGCCTCGCCGCACCGGACTCCCCCGCACCGTGGAATACGCTGCGAGCGGTCTTCCTCGACGAGGTCGGAGGCACGAGCGGCCCGCTGTTCGGACTCCTGTTCCAATCACTCGGCGCCCGGGCGACACGCTCGGATTCCTATATCGACGCCCTCAGGATCGGTATCAAGGACGGTCTCGCCGCCATCCAGCGCGTCGGCGAGGCGGAAGTCGGCGATCGCACCATGGTCGACGCGCTCGCTCCCGCCGCCGAGGCGCTGAATGGCGATGCCGATATCGCCGCGATGGTGAGCGCCGCAGTGGACGGAGCCCTGTCCACGGCGACCCTGCGGGCACGTCGCGGTCGCGCGAGTTACCTCGGCGAACGCGCCGTCGGCCACCCCGACCCGGGCGCGGTAGGCGTGGCGCTGCTGCTGTGTGTGCTCGCGGAGCCGGTATCCGGAACAGAGATATCGGACGGGGAGCGCGAGCGTCTGCTCGATGCGATATCCCTGCCGGCACCAGGTAATCATTGAAGCACAGGCATTTTCGAATTCCCGAGCCTATTCGGGCGGCAACGGAAAGCCCTGACGCGAGCGGCCGAACGATGTATGTGCAAGTCGGACTCCGGACGGGCGGCTGCCACTTCATCCGCGGTCGGACGACGGGCGAGATGGCTCGGAGAACCGATGCTTCCGAGTCACTTCGCAATACGAGCCCAGGCATCTCGCACCGTATGCAGTGCCGTCTCAGCGCTGATCGCCAACCGAGTCTGCCCCGCCAGTTGTGCATTCCAGTCGTCTTCGCCTGGTGCACGTTCGAACAGGTGCGAACTAGGGAGCCGACCAGTCGGACCCCACCTCCGGTACAAGTCTCCCGCAACGCTATCGATAGCGCCGGCGTCGCTCAGCGCCCAGAGATCCCATAGGTCACGCGCAGCGCGTCGATCGTGCCATGTTGCCGTCTTACCGGCGGCGAAGGCAGGCAAGGTGGGCACGAGCAGCTCCGCAGGTGGCGCATCGCTGTATCGCTGCTCGAGGCTGCGAAGCTCGGTCGGCCACACCGCTCGTCCGCGTGGCGATAGCAACTGGATCTTGACGGATATGCCGGACGCGGAGCGAAGATTGGCCGCCCCAGTATCCGGGACATTGCTCAGCGGCGGTACCCATTCGAGCCGTCCATAGGTCCGCGCCACTGATCGCGGCAAAGCGGCGTCGAGTTCCGCCGCCAGTGCGGTTCGGTTGTCCAACGCAACCAGATCTATGTCTTCGCTGAGTCTGCCGTTCACCAGATGGGTACGAGCCAGAGCGGTACCGCCGATGAAATGTAGCCGATCACCGAATCCTCGGCTGATCGCCGCCAGCAGATGAGAGATCAGGTGGTCGCGCTCGACCTGCTCCGGGGAGACGCCGAATTGAACTGCGACACTTTCAAGTTCGTCATTTACCATTCCCCACCCAACCCTCCACACGTCGAAGCGCAGCACCGAGACGCTGGTCCGCAGCCAGCTGTGTAAGTATCGCCGAATCACTACGGCGGTAGAGCGTCTCGATCGCCGAACGAACCTCCCCCTCGGCATTACCCAGCCGCGGCCGGCGGGCGAGGTCGAGCACAGTCTGTTCCGGCGTTGTAACCAGCGCCGGGCCCAGCGATGTGTCGATGCGCTCGGCGTCGAGTACGTCGGTGTCACGGCAGACGAACCGGACGTGAGCCGAACGGTCGGTCAACGAGATAGGCCGATGCTGGCTGGGAACCGCGACAACCGCAGTCGCCAACGCACGCGGCACGGCGCCCAGCATGCGAGCCGCGCTGACACCCATGACAATGGCCCGATCTGCGCCGTAAATCGATGACGCGATCCCCGCGGCAGCCGGCTCGAGGCCGGGCAGCCAGGCTCTGCCGACGTACTCCGGCGGGACGACGATGTAGTAGCCGTGCGCGACGCGGTGCAGTACGCCCCGATCCACGAGCCGCGCGATCTCAGGACGCGGCTGAGCATAGATACCGGTCAAGTCCTGCGGCCGGAGTGTTCGCAGCGGGACGCGCCAGAGCTCACTCGGCAGTACAGGGCTGCGGGCCCCAGTCATCAGCACCACCTCAGAGATTATGCATATAGTTGGCTATAACCCAACTAATTGCATAGTAACACCGCATACGTCGACAGGAAATCGAGGTCGGGGCACAGCAGTGGGAAAACGACCTCGGCTTCCCGACCCTGAGCCACCTGAACCGGCCGACTCGTTCCAGACATCTCCATCCGTCGACCTCCGGCATTCTCATGCCACCGAAAGACCGTGTACATGTGTCGTGGGTCGGCGGAGGTATCACCCACCCCGGCTCGTCCGATCTCCCCCTCGGCGATGAGGTCTGTGACAACCTGCGGAATGACAGCGCCGCAATAATTGGCCACACGACGGGTAGTCGCCGGGTGTTGTCGCCCGGTCGAGTCCTGGCGCCTTCAACGAGGGAGCTGATATGGAAGCCACCACCGCGCAGCAGTCGGGCAAGCTCGACCGCAGCGTCATCGTCACAGGACTCGTCATCGTGTCCGGCATGATCATGGTGGTTCTCGACACCACCATCGTGAACGTCGCCCTGAAGTCGTTGAGCACCGAACTCGGCGCGACCCTGTCAACGACGCAGTGGGTGGTTACCGGCTACCTGCTGGCGGTGGCGCTGGCCATCCCGGTCACCGGATGGGCGATGGATCGGTTCGGGCCCAAACCGGTCTGGCTAACCGCGGTGAGTCTGTTCGTGGCGGGTTCGGCTCTGTGCGCGGCCGCCTGGTCCATCGAAAGCCTGATCGCCTTCCGCATCCTGCAGGGACTCGGCGGCGGCATGCTGCTGCCCGCCGGGCAGGCGATCATCACCCGAGCCGCGGGCGCGCAACGCCTCGGCAGGGCAATGGCCATCCTCGGCGTCCCGATGTTGCTGGGACCAGTATTCGGCCCGGTGATCGGTGGCCTGCTGGTCCAGTACACGAGCTGGCACTGGATCTTCCTCGTCAACGTCCCCGTCGGCGCCCTCGCCCTCGCGCTCGCGGCCTGGAAGCTTCCGCACGGCGACACCCTGCCCGAGCACGGCCGTCTCGACCTGCGGGGGCTGATCCTGCTCTCCGGTAGCCTGGTCTGCCTGCTCTACGGGCTGTCCGAGGCCAGCTCACACGGCGGATTCACCGAGTGGGGCGTGCTCGGCTGGCTCATCGGCGGCGTCGCGGGCTTGGCCCTCTACACCTGGCACAGCCTGCACAAGGGAGCCGACTCGATCGTCGACGTCCGCCTGCTCACCAACCGGCTCTTCGCCAGCGGAACCATCGCGGTCTTTCTCGTCGCCATCGGATTGTTCGGCGGCATGCTGCTGCTTCCGCTGTACTACCAGACCGTGCGCGGGCAAGGCCCGCTCAACGCCGGCCTGCTCCTCGCACCCCAGGGATTGGGCGCGGTCGTGGCGATGGTGATCGGCGGCCGGCTCACCGACCGCATCGGCGCCGGCTATGTCGTTCCCGTCGGCGTCGTCCTCGCCCTGATCGGCACCCTCCCGTTCACGCACGTCGGCACCGACACCTCGTACGTCTGGCTCTGTGTGGCCCTGTTCGTCCGCGGTATGGGCCTCGGTTCGGTGATGATGCCGACCATTTCGGCTGCTTACACGGAACTGGGCAGGGACGCCGTGACACGCGCGGCGCCCACACTCTCGGCCATCCAGCAGGTCGGCGCGTCGCTCGGCAGCGCCCTGCTGGTCACAGCGCTGACGCAACACCTCTCCGGGCAATTGACCGAGCACGGAATGCCTTCCGGCAGTGGTGGTTCCGGGCAGATCAACTCGATCCCGCCTCAACTGATGCCGGTCGTCGGACCATTGCTCGCCGACTCCTTCGGCTTCGCGTTCTGGGTGGCGTTCGGCCTCACGGCGGTGATCATCGTCCCGGCCATGTTCCTGCCCCGCCACGCCGCGCGTGAGCGCAACGAGACACCGGTAGCGGCCGGTATCTGACCGATTCCGCTCGCGAAACTTGCACCACCACAAGCTTTCCGGCCGCGTGCAGATCGGCCAGTGCGTCGCGTTCGTGGGTACGGCGCTCGGGCCGGCTCAGCCGGCGATGCGCGGCGACGAGCAACTGCTCCGCAGCTCGAGGGGCCCGAGCGCGTCGCGGAAACCATTTGACGCCTGGGTTCCGATCCCGGACCGTGATCACAGAACCACGGTCGGCACGACGGCTGGGACGACAGAAAGAGGTTCCGCCATGGACCCGTCGCGATGGCCTTCCGACCTCCCCGCACGCGCCCTCCGGTTCGCCCGGGGCACCTGGCTGCTGTCGGAGTCGAGCAGGTTCTACCGGGAGATTGTCGGCCTGCCGGTGCTTGCCGAGTTCCATGATCACGACGGCTACGACGGCGTGGTCTTCGCCCTGCCGGACAGCTCCACGCAATTGGAACTCGTGACACCGCCGCGCCCCGCCGCATCGTCGGAGCAACCCGACCGGGAGCATGCCATGGTCGTCTACCTCGCCGAGCCATCCGCGGCGGAGACGATCCGCAGCCGTCTGTGTTCCTCCGCCCTGCACCCCTTCGTACCCGAGAACCCCTACTGGACCCGGCGAGGTGCGTTCGGTGTGCTCGATCCCGACGGCTGGCCGGTCATCTTCGTGCCCCCAGGGGACGAGCAGGACCGGCCGAGTCTCGGACCGGCAACGGAGGTGCGGGTCGGACCCCCGAATCCGGCGCGGGACGCCGCCGACGTCGAAATCGTCGAATACGAAGGGCCGCATCGGGATTTGATCGATCTGTTCCGCCTCGCCGAGGACTCCCCGACCGTCCTGGACGGATATATCGACCTCGGAACAGTATGGGTCGCACGAGATGTCGACGGCGCCATCGTCGGACACCTGCACAGCGTCGTCCGGGATGGTGGGCAGGTCTGCGAGGTCGTCAACACCGCCGTGGTCCCGGCCTGGCGCGGGCGAGGGGTCGGCCGCCGCCTCCTGGAACACGCCATCGCACAGGCATGTGGTGCGCGGGCATCCCGCGTGGAACTGGCCACAGCCGCCGCCGATATCGGGAACCTCCGTTTCTACCAGCGGTGCGGTTTCCGGATGAGCCGTGTGGTGCGGGACGCCTTCGTTCCGGCGACCGGGTACCACGAGCCGATTCGGATCGACGGCATCCCACTGCGGGACCAGCTCTGGTTCACCCTCGACCTCTCCGACGACGACCGAGAGCGATCATGACCACCACGACGAGTGATGCGGAGCTGTTCCGCCGCGGCATGCGGACCCTGGTCGCCTCCTGGGAGGCGAACGCGCTCGGCGCGGCCGATGCCGCGGTTCACCATCTCGACGGGGTTGTCGCCGCGGTGTTCCCGTCCGGTCCGGAACGTGACGTCTACAACAACGCTGTTCTGGGCCAAGGTCTTTCGAAGGCGGGTCGCGCCGAGGCGATCGAGGCCATGGAGTCGCACTACCACCGGGCCGGGGTGGATCGCTTCGCTGCCTGGGTGTGCGAGGACGACACCTGGATGCGTGAGGATCTGGAGCGCCGCGGCTACATCGTCAGCGAGACCACCCGGGCCATGGGCCTGGATCTCGATCGGCTGGTCTCGCCCAGGCCGCGGGTCGATGCGGCGCCGCCGGCCTGGTCGGACTACCAGCGGCTATTTCTGCCGGACCGGCTGCTCGCCGGCCTGGATCCCGCCACCTATCGGGTGGCCCTGGCCCGGCTCGGCAACGACATCGTGGCCGCCGCGATCTGCCTGGACGTGGGCGGGGACTGCGGGATCTACAACGTGGAGACCCTGGAGCCGGCCCGGCGACGGGGGCTGGCCACGTCCCTGACCCTGCTCCAGGTGTACGACGCGCGGGACCGGGGCTGCACGACAGCGAGCCTGCAGTCGACGCCGATGGCGGAACGGGTGTACGCGGCGATCGGGTTCCGTGGCCTCGGCCGCATCATCGAATACGTTCCCCGCTCCGGTCGACTCGCCACTGGTCCGCCATCGCTCTAGTCGAAGGAAGCCGATCTCCAGGGTGCCAGTTTCCCCGAGATGTGTGCGCTGGTGCTCATGCGGTTCATGAGGCCGGTGGTCTCGTCTTCGCGTCGACATGGCCCTTGTTCGAGGTGAACAATGGGAAAATGCACCCGCACGGGACGCTGCCGGGCTCGGCAAAGGGTCTGAGCAGAGCCGAACTGCTGGCCGCGATATCGCTGGCGATCGACCTCGGTCTGGGTCAGCCGATGGAACACATGCTTCGGTCGTCCTTGATCGCGACACGGATCGCCGAGCGGATGGGCCTCGACCTGCAACAGCGAGCGACGGTGTACTACGCCAATCTGGTCGGGTGGATCGGTTGTCACGCCGACTCCCACGAACTCTCGGCGCTCTTCGGCGACGACATCGCCTTCCGGGCCGACACCTACGCGGTGGATATGACCGGCCTGCCGTTTCTGCGGCTGATTATGAGTCATGTTCGACGCGGATTGCCCGGCTGGGAGCGCGGCATGCGTGCCACCGCCTTTCTGGTCACGGCTCGCAGCCAGGTCGCCACACTGATCCAATCGCATTGCAGTTCCGCCGGGGTTCTCTCCGATCGGATGGGCTTGGACGGGCAGGTCGGAAAGGCGCTGGCCTACGTCTTCGAGCGCTGGGACGGCCGGGGGTTGCCCAACGGTACTCGTGGAGAGGATATCCCGGTCGAGATCCACATCGCTCACGTGGCAGACGTCGTCGAGGTGCACCTGCGGACGGGCGGGCTCGAGTACGCGAAAAATGTTCTCCGTTCTCGGTGCGGCAGTCAGTTCAGCCCGGCCGTGGCGGCGGTGTTCGATCGTGACGCGGCGTCGATTGTGGACGGGTTGCTCGAAATGGACGTCTGGGCAGTGGCGTTGGCCCAAGCACCGGATCGTGACCGAACCCTGACGGACGAGGAGAGCGACGAGTTACTCGAGGCCATGGCTGATTTCGTCGATCTCAAATCTCCGTTCACCCTGGGGCATTCGCGTGGCGTCGCGAATCTGGTGGCCGGGGCAGCCCGATGCCTGGGCATGTCGCCGTCGGACATCAAGCATCTCTACCGTGCCGGCCTCGTGCACAGCCTCGGCAAAATGGGAGTGTCCAACCAGATCTGGGAGAAGAAGGGGCCGCTCACTACGGCTGAATGGGAACGGGTACGGATGTATCCGGATCTGACCGGCCGGATACTGAGCCGAGTTAACGGCTTGAAGTCGGTGGTGTCCGTCGCGATGAAGCACCGGGAACGGATCGACGGGTCCGGTTTTCCCCGAGGTATTGCCGGCGCGGAGCTGACCACGCAGGACCGGTTGCTTGCCACGGCGGAGGCTTATCAGCGACTGCTCGAGCCACGTGCACACCGGCCGGCGCTCGATCCTCGCGGCGCTGCCGATCAGTTGCGAGAGGAGGCGCGCGCCGGCCGCCTCGACGCCAAGTCGGCGGCGGCCGTGCTTGCAGCGGCCGGGCAGCGTGTATCGCGGCGGACGCCCTGGCCGGCCGGGCTGACCGACCGCGAGGTCGAGATCCTGCGACTCGTCGCGCAGGGCCGGTCGAACCGAGAAATCGCCGCCGAACTGTTCATCGCCGAGAAAACGGCCCGCAACCATGTCGAACGTATCTACGCCAAGCTCGGCGTCAACAATCGCACGCAGGCCAGTCTCGCCGCGATCGATCGGGGTCTGGTGAGCTTCCCGGTCACTGCGGCCGGGGGAAATTGAAGCATCTGCTGCGCCAGGTACTTCAGCTCGGCAACCACGAATGATGCTGCCCGGTGCGAGATTGACGTCACATGGCTCAGTGGGTGGTCGACGCGCGTCCGGGGTGGACGGGCCGGGGTCGGTCTGAACGTCAGGCTGTGCGCTCGGAAGGCCGAACATCGTTGGTGCCGCACGCCGGCCCGCCGATATCTGTTCAGACATCTGGCGGACCGACTGTGCGGGGTTGTCATCGCCGGGATGCGCCGGGCCGGGACCGCCGGTCCAAGACCCACACCGTGGCCAGCATGAGGCCAACGGCAAACGAGGCGAGCGCGATGAGACTGACGCCGGTGCCTCCGTGGAAGGTGTCGCGGTAGGCGGACATGGCCGGCAGCGTGGCGGTGTACCGGTCGAGATCCAGGTCGCGACCCAGTGCTTCGAATGCGTGACGGTTGGATAGGCCGAGGCTCATCAGGCGCCCCGGGAGGGCCATCTTGTCAACGGGGACTATGGCGCCACCGAACAGAACCTGAGGGAAGCAGAGCATCGGCAGGGCGAGGGCGGCCTGCGCGGCGTTGGAGACCACGGCCGAGGCGAGCAATCCGAGGGCCAGTGCCGAGGTCGCCTCGATCACAATCGTCACGAAGAGGGAGGCGAACGCGTCCCATCCAACGGCGGGGAGCCGACCTAGCACCCGCAGCACACCGAGGAGCACCGCGCTCACTCCAGCCAGCACCGGAAGCAGCGCTGTCATCTTTGATGCCACGTAGGCGCCCACGCTGAGCCCGGCCAGGCGCTCCCGCCGGAAGACGGCCATCTCTCCGACGATCTGGAGCAGGCCATAGGTAAGGCCGAAGAAGAAGCCTGCGAACGCGATCCAGAACACGATCTGGGCCGGGCCGAGGTCGGCTGCGCTACGTGGATCGAACGCACCGCGCTTGAACAACGTCGCCATCATCGCAGTGACCAGTACCGGTGAGCCGAGCAGGACCGCTAGGGTCAGCCGGTTGCGAAGGAGAACATCAACATTGCGTCGTGTAAGTAGCCACCATTGCCGGACCATGCCCGTGCGCTCGACGTCTGAACGGGTGGCTGGGATGGGGGGCAGTAGAGCCGAGCCAGGCCGGGCTTTCGACTTCCCACCGCTGTCCGCGAATCGCTCCGCCCAGATCTGAGGGGTGTGCTCACGAGCCAGTCGGTCGTACACCTCGGCGATATCCTCCACGCCGAAGTAGCGCCGAGCCTCGGTCGGGCTGCCGGTGAAGGCCAGGTGGCCGTCGCGCGCCAGAAATACCACCCGGTCACACTGGTCGATGCCGGCCGGCTCATGTGTCGTGAGAACGACCGTGACCCCGCGCTGGCTGAGTCGGCGCAGCAGGCGCATCACGTCGGCTGCGGTCGACGGATCGAGCCCAGAGGTGGGTTCGTCGAGGAAGAAAAGGTGTGGCCGGGTCAGTAGTTCCACGGCGATACTGGCCCGCTTGCGCTGGCCGCCGGACAGCGCACGGACCGGCACTTCGGCCCGATCAGCCAGGTCGAGGTCATGCATGGTCTCCTCGACTACCCGGTCCGCCTCGGCCGCCGATGTGCCTGCGGGCAGCCGTAGCCGCGCCGCGTAGCGCAGCGTGCGGCGCAGAGGCATCTCGAGGTGGATGATGTCATTCTGAGGCACGTAGCCGATACGGGAATCGGCGCTGACTCGGCCCCCGCGAACGACGCCGTCATGCCGAACCTCCCCGATAGACGGTGGTCGCAGTCCCGCGAGGATCTCCAGCAGTGTGCTCTTTCCTGCTCCACTGCCGCCGGCGATGGCGACCAACTCGCCTGGTTCGACCGACAGCGACAACTCCTGGAGAATCTGCCGCGCCCCGACGTGCTGGCCCACGTTGACGGCATCGACCCGCCCGCCGCCCGGCACTTCGTGTGGGTGATCTGAAGTGCGCGTACCGAACCGCTCGACGGTCGGTGGTTCGAATGTCGAATCGGTCATGACCGATGATCTTCGTGATTCCTGAACTCGCTGTGTCATGCCCTGATCATCGGTCCGTCGCCTCCGTGGTCGCATGAGGCGTTTGCCTCAAATCGCACCCACCAGGAAGCAGGGATCGTCTGACCAGCCTGTGGGGTGTTATGTGCGTTCGGGCGCGGTGGGGTGGCGTGGGTGCTCTTCGGCCGCTACGAGACAGGTCTACGGGCGACGGCCCTCCGGCCGGAGTCTGCGGCACACCAGCAAGGCCAATTCGACACCCAGACGGTTGGGTCGCTTTTTTGGGAACGACCACTGGGATCAACACATCCTCAACAGCCTTGATCGCATGGTCCCCAGCATCCGAGGGATCGCCGTTTCTTCCGTACGCGTTCGTCCAGGCCTTTCTAAACCCTCCCGTTCACGCACGTCGGCACCGACACCTCGTACGTCTGGCTCTGTGTGGCCCTGTTCGTCCGCGGTATGGGCCTCGGTTCGGTGATGATGCCGACCATTTCGGCTGCTTACACGGAACTGGGCAGGGACGCCGTGACACGCGCGGCGCCCACACTCTCGGCCATCCAGCAGGTCGGCGCGTCGCTCGGCAGCGCCCTGCTGGTCACAGCGCTGACGCAACACCTCTCCGGGCAATTGACCGAGCACGGAATGCCTTCCGGCAGTAGTGGTTCCGGGCAGATCAACTCGATCCCGCCTCAACTGATGCCGATAGTCGGACCATTGCTCGCCGACTCCTTCGGCTTCGCGTTCTGGGTGGCGTTCGGCCTCACGGCGGTGATCATCGTGCCCGCCATGTTCCTGCCGCGGCATGCGGCGCGGGAGCGTGAGGAGACACCGGTAGCGCCGGGGCTCTGATCGAATCCGATCGCGAAACTTGCACCACCACAAGCTTTCCGGCCGCTCAGGCAATCACCCGGGGCCGCAGCTTCCTCCTCCCTCGATAAGGATGGCCAGGACCTTTTGACGGAATTTTGCGCGGACACTCTGCCGATCCGCCGTGGATATAGTTGAGCACTTGGAATACGAGCGAAAGGTGCAGCGCGCCAAGGGGAAAGTCTGACGCTGGAACGAGAAGCGCGCCACCGGGATAATCGAGACCGTTGACGGTTCGCATGTCTGGTTCGGTCTCGACTCGCTGGGTGAGCACAAGAATTTCGGGGACGTTGTCATCGACGATCCAGTAGAGGTGGAATACGAAGACGCTCAACAAGATTCACATGCTCTCCGGGCCATCGAAGTCACTTGGCCCTGACCTTGCCGGTATAGGTAGAGTATTCGAGCTGCATATGGCGCCGCAGACCGCCCTACGTCTTCTCAGTCGCTACCTCGAAGGCAGTCGGGCGCCAAACCGCGGATGATGTTGATATTCGCTCTCGTGCAGAATTCGTTATCCGCAGCGTCTCAATGTCAGGCCTGAATATTCGGTGTTACGCACCATTTGCCGTACAACGCTTCTCGCGCCTGCGTGTAGGCGGTGCGGATCCTTTCGCCCAGCGCATCGTCGCCGGATGCCGAAATCTCGACAGTCGCGGCCGCTGGCCACCGCGGCGGTTCAGCACCCCCGCGCAATACCCACGCAGCCTGCCGTGCGGCACCGAGCGCGACGTACTCCTCTGGCGCCGGGACAGTCACCGCCGCACCCAGAATTTGCGCGGCGCTCTCGGCGACGAAGGCCGAACGCGAAGCGCCGCCAATTAGCAGCACTCTCCGGGGTGTGGCGCCGGCGGCACGTAACCTGTCGAGCGCATCGGCCATATTGCAGAGCATGCCTTCGACTGCGGCGCGGGCCAGGTGGGCGGGTCGCATTGTCTCCAAACGCAACCCGTGCAGGCTCCCCGTCGCATGCGGCAAATTCGGGGTGCGTTCGCCGGACAGGTACGGCAGCAGGACGAGGCCGTCGGCACCCGGCGGGGCCTGGCGGCCCAGTGCATCGAGTTCGCCGATGCCGATTCCCAAAGCCGTGGCCATCGCCTCGAGCACCCGGGCGGCGTTGAGCGTGCACACCAACGGCAGGAATTGTCCTGTCGCATCGGCGAATCCGTTGATGAACGGATCGGTGTGCAGCTGCGAGGTGCGCGCGAACGCCGTCCCGCTGGTGCCCAGCGAGATCACCACATCGTCGTCTCCGATCCCTAGTCCGAGCGCCGCTGCCGCGTTGTCCCCCGCGCCCGCGGCGACCAGCGCGCCCGATGCGGTGCGTCCGGCGCTCTCGGACGGTTCCAGCACCCTCGGAAGTTCCGGTGTCCGGTCACGGAAGGCCAAGGCCAGCAGGTCTTCTCGATACCGGCCCTCCACCGCGGACCAGTATCCGGTGCCCGAGGCGTCGCTGCGATCGGTGGTGGGTGCGGCATCACCACCACCAAGCAATCGCCAGGTGAGGTAGTCGTGCGGCAGCATCACTCGGGTGACCCGGTCTGCGAGTTCGGGCTCGTGATCGGCCATCCAGCGCAACTTCGCGGCGGTGAAGGCGGCGACCGGGACGCTGCCGACTGCGTCCAGCCACGCCTGCGGTCCGCCCAGCTCCGCGACGAGGTCGTCGGCTGCCTCGGCGGAGCGGACGTCGTTCCACAGCAAGGCATCTCGCACCGGGCGGTGTGAGTCGTCGAGTGCCACCAGGCCGTGCTGCTGGCCGGCGATCGACACCGCGTCGACGTTATCGAGCAGCCCCTCCCCCGCCTGTTGCAGCGCGGTCCACCATGCCTCGGGCGGGACCTCGGTTCCGTCGGGGTGCGGCGCGGATCCCCGTGCCAACACCTCACCGGTGTCCGCGTCGCACACCACGACCTTGCACGATTGGGTGGAGCTGTCCACTCCGGCGACGGTTGCCATCTATCCGCGCGGGGCGATCTGGATCTTGCGGCCGATGCCGTCGCGGAAGGCTTGCAGCGCTTCCGAGAACTGGTCGAGACCGAAGGTGTGGGTGATCATGGTGTCGGCGTCGATGGCGCCCTTGCACATCAGGTCGACGGCGCGGCCGAAGCTGTGGACCACTGCCATCGAGCCGACGACGGTGATTTCGTCGTTGTAGATGCGGAAGGGTGAGAAGGAGGCCGTCGCGTCGCCGGGGGCGACGCCGAACTGCTGGTAGGTGCCGCCGCGGCGGACGCGGGTGAGGCCGTCTTCGATCGCCGGGATCGCGCCGGTGCAGTCGATGACGACTTCCCAGCCGTGCGGGCGGTCGAACTCGTCGGCGTTCGTGGCGACCGCGTCGGCGCCGAGTGTGCGGGCTACCTGCAGGCGGTCGGTGTTGAGGTCCACCACCGAAACCGAGGTCGCGCCCGCGGTCACGGCGAGTTGCAGCATCATCAGGCCCATGGTGCCCGCGCCGTAGATCAGGTAATGCGCACCCAATGTGCGTGGTAATCCGTCGAATCCGTGCACCGCGCACGACAGCGGTTCCACCAGCGCGCCGTGTGCGGCGGGCAGATCGGCCGGCAGTAGATAGCAGTTGGCCTCCGGCACCGCGACGTATTCGGCCATCGCGCCGTTCACCGTGTCGCCGATCGCGCCCCAGCGTTCGCAGAGATTGCCGCGGCCGATGCGGCAGTAGTGGCAGGCGCCGCAGAACAGCGACGGGTCCACGGCCACCTTCTCGCCGGACCGCGGACCGTCGACGATCTCACCGCAGAACTCGTGGCCGGGGACGATCGGATAGGGCGTCGGTGGGAATTCGCCTTCGACGATGTGGATGTCGGTGCCGCAGATTCCTACCGCGGCCACCTCGACGACCACCTCTCCGGGGCCGGGGGTCGGGTCGGGAATTGTCTGGACCGAGTACTCGCCGGGCTTTTCGATCACCAAGGCACGCATTCACCGTCCCCTTTCCTGGTACCACCATGCGGTGGTGGCGATATCGGCGTCGGCCAACGGCAGATACCGCCCACCGTCCTGCCATCCCAGTGCTTGCAGCGTGACGCGCAGTTCCTCGTGGAAGCGGATCGGGTCGCGCACATGCCAGCGGTACATGCCGAATCGTTGTTGCGGCGTGTAGATCTCGTCGTGCGGAAGTACCTGGTGCAGGCCGAGATACGGGCTGGAGTAGTCGCGGTAGGCGCCGTCGAGGTCGAAGTTCCAGGCGCCGCCGAAATAATCCTCGGTGCCGGTGCCGCAGATCGTCGGGAACTCGTCGTCTCCGTCGAGATGGAATTTGATCTCGCCCTCGCCCCACCAGCCCGGGGCGTTGGGGGCGATCGCCAGATAGGTGCCGACATAGCGTCCGCGGCCCCGAATACCGTCGACGATGGTGTGTACCGCCGGAGTGCCCAGCGGATTACTGTGTCGCCGTTGGCAATGCAGGTAGCCTGCGTCCTCGCCTACCTCGGTCTCGTCGTAGGTGAGCTGATAGTAGACCGGCACCGGACGTTCGGTCGGATTGTGCAGGGTGACACGGACACGCTCGCGAAAAGGCATGGGCCAGTAGCTGTTCAGGCCACCGGCGGGTGCGACCACGACCATTTCCGAACTCACCAGTGCCAGTTCGTCCCAGCCGTTGCAGAAGAAGTCGCCCAGCGGCACGTCGATCGACGGATGTGGGTCGTCGTCCCAGGTGAAAGTCAGCCTCAATCGGCGCAGCAGTGTGCGGTCGGTGGTCAGCCAGAAGTGCCGGATGACACCCGGTCCGGATACGTCGGCCAGCGTCGCGGTGGATCCGGCCACGAGGTCGATCGACGGGGACACCTTCCACCCCACACCGAGATCGCGTGCCGCGCCCGCGCCGGTGCCGGTCTCCGCCCGTGCGCCCGCGCCCGGCGCGCCGGTCGGGTTCTCGGGGCTGATCGAGCGTGTCCGCGCGCGATCGAGTCGCCAGAGCTCAGCCATTATTCGCCGCCCGATGTTGTTCGGTAGCAAGGAAATGCGCGATATCCGCAGTCGATTCGTAGAGTTCGCGGTAGCGCCGGTAGTACTGGTCGTAGACCGCCTGCCGTTCGGCGTCCGGCTCGACGATCGACGTCACCGGGTTCCAGCCGGAGGTGTCGACGCCGGACGCCTCCGCGGCGAGCATGGCTTCGCCGAGACACGCACCGACGGTTTCCGCCGGCAATTCCTGCGGCAGACCGGTCACGTCGGACACGATCCGGGTCCACAGCCCGCCCTTCGTTCCACCCCCGACCGCGACGAGACGTCGAGCGCGGCCGCCGGCGTGGGCCATCGCGTCCAGGTTGTGCCGCACCCCGTATGCGGTTCCTTCCAGCGCGGCGCGGTACAGCTCGCCGCGGCCGTGGCTCGTGGTGAGACCGGCGACCATGCCACGAGCGTCGGGATCGAACAGGGGCGTTCGTTCGCCGGCGAAATACGGCAGCATCAGCAGTCCCCGACTGCCCGCCGGAACCTTGCCGGCCTCCGTGACCAGGTCGCCGAAATCTCCGCCGACCAGACGGCGCAGCCAATCGGTGACCGCGCCCGAGGTCGCCATTCCCGCTGCGAGCGAATAGGTTTCGGGCCAAGCACCGCAGGTGCCCCACAGACCGGGATGCGGACGCGGCTCGGTGAGGATCTGGACCAGGAACATCGTGGTGCCGTACATGACCATCGCATCGCCGGGAGCGCGCACGCCGACGCTGGCGGCTTCGGCCCACGCGTCGACGGTGCCGGTGGTGACCGGTAACCCCTCCGGAAGACCGGTCGCGGCAGCACCTTCCGCAGTCGCCCGGCCGACTATCTCTGTGGGCCAGGCGAGTTCGGGCAACGGCAAGCCCGGAGCACAGTGCTCGGCCCAATCGCTCGCCCATTCTCGTTTGCGCAGGTCGTACATGGGCACGCACTGGCTCGCCGACTGATGGTCGAGCACGTATCGCCCCGTCAACCGATGCACGAGAAAGGAACTCGCCATGAGCAGCATGCGCGTGCGCTCGTACACGCGCGGCTCGTGCCGCGCCAGCCACCGCAGCTTCGGTCCGACAGCCTGACTGGTCAGCGGCGACCCCGCCCGTTCGAGCACGGCCGCAGCGCCCAATTCCTTTGCCAGCTCGGCGATTTCGACTCCAGACCGGGTGTCGACGCCGTACAGGATGGCCGGCCGCAGCGGATTGCCCTGCGCATCGGCCGGCAGCAGACACGGGCCGATACCGCTGATCCCGAGCCCCTCCAGCCGAGCACCGGCGGCGGCATCGACCAGTTCGCGAGCGATGGCGACGAAATCCGCCCACCACACGGTTTCCGCGTCGTGCTCGACCCAGCCCGGTCGCGGCATCGACACCTCGTGCGGACGCTCGGCACGGGCGAGGACCTTGCCGTCGGCGTCGGTCAGCACGCCCTTGGAACCCGATGTGCCGATGTCGATTCCGAGGAACATGGTCACCGAGTGAATTCGTCCACGGTGACACCGAGCAGATCACACGCGGCGCGCACGGTCCCGCGATGGTCACCGGGCACGGCGTGGATGTGGTTGGCGCCGAACCGGGACAGAAAATCCTCGGCACGAGCGTCCAGCCGCGCGAACGCGTGCGGCCATTCGCGGGTCGACTGGCGCATCAATTCGTCGTTGGTGGCCTCGTCGTAGGTCTCGAAGTCGCCGAGCATCAACTGCATTCGATAGTTGCCGTCGTTGCGCGTGAGCCGGGCCAGCGTCATCTGCCCCGGGGCCGCGAGATGATGGACGGACGCCCCGCCGGCGGGGAAGAAGAACACCTCGGGGAACAGATGCACGCGGGACAGGTTCTCCGCCGGATCGTCGCTGCGCGCCGCGAACCAGGTGGCGTGCTGGCCGGAGTTGCACAGATCCCAGATGTCGCGGTCCGCGTGGTAGTGGCGGACGTCGGCGAACAACACCGGCGTCCCCGAGATCTGTTTCAGCAGTTGCATGGTCAGCGCGCCGTCCATATCGGCTTCGGTCGCGCACACGTGCGTCGGTTTCGGACCGTTCCAGTCGTACGGGTCGTTGAGGAACGCCTCCGTGACGTCCATCGTGGCGAAGTACTGGGTGAGCTCGGGCTGCCCCTTGATGCCGGAGAAGTCGATGTTCCATTCGTCGATCAGCTCGCGCACCGCGAGGTAGGAGCGGATCTGGCGCTCCAGCAACTCCGGCGTGAGTTTGTCACCGTCGTAGTGCACGCCCGCGGTGGTCTCCTCCAGCCAGGTCCGAGCCTTGGATACCTCAGCGGCATCGGCCAGCTCGGCGCGGCGCACGATCTCCCACTGGTCGATCTCCTCGACGTCGACACCGAAGATGCGTTGCCACTGATCGGTATTCGCGACAGCGGTGTTCATCCCCATAGGCCGGCCGCCGAACCGTCCGAACGTCGAACCGCGCAAGCTCGACACCGCCGACGCCGCCACCGCCTGCACACCGATCTTCTCGATCAGGTCCGGGTCGGCCGGGTCGCCCCACAGCCGGGTGTGCGTGCGGCCGATCTGATCCAGCGCTCCCCCGGCCGCCAGCATCCCGACCATTCCGGGCTGGACCGGGTCGATATTGGACAGCAGCAGCAACGCTCCCGGCGTGGCTCCCTGGACGAGCATCGTGAAGTGCGGGAACGCCCACACCGCGTAGTGCAGGACGGTCAGATCGACTCCGGCCGAGGCGACTTCGCGAGCCACCGAGACGGCGAGAGTGTTGGTACTGACCGGCGCGGAGCCGCGCACCACCTCGTGTCCGGCGGAGGTCAGTTCGGCGACGAGCCGGTCCTCGTTGGTACGGATGAACTCGGCTATGCCGTCGTGCACATAGTCGCGTCCGTCGGAAATGCTGATCACACCGATACGTGCCACGCCGGATCCCTTCCAGAGACGAACGGTCGGACTACTCGCTGCTGTGCCCGATGGTGGTCCGCACGGTCCTCGGTGGTAACGCAGGCTGCCGCCTCCGGGCCGCGCTCGCACCACTAGAGATATCACTCGGGGGACGGTCTACGGTGCGGTTCTGCCGATCTCGAGGGAAGCCAGCGACACTCCGCCCTGACCCCAGCCGCAACTGGTGATCCACAGATCGCCGTCGTCGATCACCTCGGCGGCATGCGCGGCGATGTGGCCGACACGGTCGTCGATCCGGAAGTGGTAGGGACTGTCGCCGCGGAACACGTCGGTGCCGACGTAATCGGGTCGCGGGCCGATGAACAGATACCAGGATCCGTTGTGGGACAACACGAACGGTGATTCGGTATTGCCGGCCTCGGTGCCCGACGTGGGGTCGGTGAACGCGATGTGCCGCTCGCTCCAGGTGCGCAGGTCGGTACTCGTGCGGTATGCGACCACGTAGTTGCCGCCCGTCGGCGAACTCGTCGCGGCGTAGTACATCACCCAGCAGTCGTCGATCCACACGACCATCGGATCGCGGGCGTCGTACCCGTCGCGAAACACCGGCCCGGTCGGTTCGCGGGTCCACTCGAACAGGTCGTCGGAGGCGGCCACACAGATCGCCGCCGCGGTGCGGTCGTCACCACCGCCCGCGTAGAACATGTGGTAGCGGCCGTCGGCGCGGATCACGTACGGCGCCCACAGGTGGGTCTCGCCGTAGTCGCGGTCCACCACCAGAGCCGACGGGTGTGTGGTCCACGGGCCCTGCAGATCGTCGGCACTGGCGTGGGCGAATTCGATCTCGTCGAACGGATCCGCCGGTTCGGGATGGGTGATGCCGAACAGGTGCCAGCGGCCCGATTCGTCGCGAATGATGGTGTGGTCGTTGATGTACCACCGCTGCGACTCGCCGGCGCTCGGATCGTAGATCACGTGGAAACGCCCGGCTCGAACGCTCACCATCCGGCGTGCCGATCGCCCCGGACGAGCAGGCTCGGTGGCGGTCCTTCTCGACATTCGATCTCGGTCATCTGCCACCGCTCTCCTCAGTCGCGTTCGCCGTACCGGGTGTGACGCTGCCGGGGACGCCCACTGCGGATCGGCTCGCAGGCCGGTGAACGACCGTCTCGGCATCCCATGACACGGTAGATGACACCGCGATGGAGAGCGGCCACATCGCGCTGCACTGCGCCGGCAAGATTCACCACCCACTCGCAGCCGGCCTCACCCCGATCACCCGGCGTCGGCCACGAATCCATGCGTGTAGCGGAATCGGCCACACCATTCCCATCGGTGGGGACAATCTCGGTATCGCCGCTTCCGAATAGACTGCGCCGCATGCGGACAGCGATGACGCTCGACAGCGGCCAAGTCGTCAGTTATGTCGACCACGGCGGTTCCGGCCCCGCCGTACTGCTGTTGCACAGCTACCTGATGGACGCGGACATGTTCGCCCCGCAGGTACGTTCGCTCGGCCAGTCCTACCGGTTGATCGCCATGGATGAGCGCGGCCACGGCGAAACGCCCGCCGACGGCCCCTTCACCTATTGGGACGTGGCCCGCGACGCACTCGGATTGCTCGACCACCTCGGAATCGCCCGGTGCGCGGTGCTGGGTACGAGTCAGGGCGGATTCATCGGTTTGCGGATGGCCCTCCTGGCACCGGACCGGGTGGCCGCGCTCGTGTTGCTCGGAACGTCGGGCGCCGCCGAGGACCCGCAGGTCGCCGACGCCTACCGGCAGGCCGCTGCGGCATGGCGGGAACTCGGTCCGACGCAGGACCTGCTCGACATGAACGCCGCCATCTGCCTGGGCCGGCACGACGCAACCGAGTGGCAGGCCAAGTGGCGCAAGCTTTCCGGAGATCACATCGACCGCGTTCTGACCCCACTGGTCGAGCGGGACAGCATCCTCGACCGAGCTTCCGAGATCGACTGCCCCGCCCTGGTCCTGCACGGGTCGGCGGACGCCGCTTATCCGGTCGATCGAGCCGTCGAGTTGGCCGAGGCATTGCCCGACGCCGGACCGCCGGTGATCGTCGACGGCGGCGCGCACTTCCTCTCGCTCACCGATGCGGACGCCGTGGAACCGCACCTGCTGGAATTCCTGTCGAAGTCGCTACCCGGGTGATCCCGAGCCTCCGTTGACCCGCGCAGCAGCCGGCGCGACCGGTTGCGTTGCCGATCATGGACCTGTCTCGCCTACCGGCCCCGGAAGCGACTCTCTGCGCGTCCCCGCGACATCAGTGCCGGCGGACGAGGTGGATCACTCGTGGATGGAGACCTTGTTCTTGTAGAAGGCGACGTGACCTTCTATGTTGGCCGCCGCCCGTTTCGCCTCGGGGTAGTACCACGCGGCGTCGACGAGGGGATTTCCGTCACCGACATCCACGGTGTAATAGCTCGCACGACCCTTCCACGGGCAGATGGTGTGCGTCTCGGTGGGCGTGAAGTACTCCTTCTTGATCGCTTCCGGCGGGAAGTAGATATTGCCCTCCACTGTTTCGTAGTGGTCGGACTCCGCGATGGTGACACCGTTGACCGTTGCCTTTGCCATGCGTCTATTCTGCCTCGATCGGCGAGCGGGTCCCAGCGGCGACCAGCTGCGGGAGGAGATCGTGGTAGACCCGTCGAGCCGGGCCCCGGCGGCATCGACAATACGAACTCGGTGTTCGCGGAGACCGATGCCGACGGAACGACCACGCTGTCGGCGAAGGACGACCGGCGGTACAGGGGCGGCGCGGGACCGTCCACCACGCGGCGAGGCCAATTCTGTTGGCGCACTCTACGATCGGCCGGTGACGCTTTCCCCGCCGATCTGATCGGCTATGTCGACGGTGGCCTCGATGCCGATCTGGGCCGCTGGTTCCCCGACGCCGAACCCGTCGTGGTGCCGGATCGAACCCGTTCGGTCACATCGTTTCTCGCGCGCCTGGCCCCGACGGACGGGGCCGCGCTCGCCGCGCTGGATGCCCGGGTGCGCTCGGGGGTGATGCCACCGTTCCTCGACATGTTCGTCTGGTCGTTCCTGCGCTACCGCGCGGTGCGCGCGGGCCGCCGCGATGTCGACGCCGTGGAGGCCGATTTCCGTGCCCTCGGCCAGGACGGCGCACTGGAACCGCAGCTCGGCCTGTTGCGCCTCATGTCGCGATCGTGATTCGACGCGGTCGAGTAGCTGCCCGGGGCCGTGCCGGTTACGGCCGTGCGGTGTGGTCCGGTCGCCCGCGGGTGCGACGCTGTTCCTTCATCTCCGCTTCGAAGACGTGGCGCCGGCCTTCGACTAGCTGATCGCGCACCGTGCGTTCCATGTCGGCGAATGCCGCGTAATACCCGTCGTCGTATTCCTCCACGATCTGAAATGTCCATCGGCCCGATAGCACGTTGCGACCGATCAACTCGCTTCGCACCCGCTCCGCCAAGTCCGGGCGGCCCGCGGCGACGAGCTGATCGGCAGCGCTGTCCAACAGCAGATCGGCACGACCGGTCAGGCGGTGAAACGCGTACAAATTCCCACGCGCCTGTTCGATCGTCTCCAGCGCTTCGGACAAGGTCCCGGCCGCCCGGACCGCGTCGTCGCCGGCATCACCGGGACGACGATGCCGGGCCGCGGGCTGCTCCTCGGTGGCCAGGCCGCTGTCCGCGACCTCTTTTGTGTCGGTGTCGTTGGTCATGTAGTGGCTGTACCCATGCGCCCCGCTTCGATGCACAATCGATGCATCGATCTCCGTCACGGCTCGAGTTCGCGTTCGCCCAGGACATCCTGGAATCGCCTCGCGTACGCTGCGCGAAGCGGCTGCGACGCCGCCAGCAGTGCACCGAGGCGGTCGGGGCCGATCGGCTCGGCTAGGCCGTCCACCGCTCGCAGGTCGCTGATCTGTCTCGCAGTCTCGAGCTCGGCGAGCTCCCATGAGCTAGGGGTCCGGGGATCGTCTTGCAGCATTCCTGCCAGGGAGTAGCAGGCGACCAGGACGTCGAAGCATCGCGAATCGCCGGCATCCGGCTCGTTCCACGTCCTCACGACGTAATCCGCTATCGAGACCACATCGATGTACCAGGCCGCGACACCGTCGGGCTCCTCGAAAGGCAGATCATCAGGGCCGAGAATGTCGCGGAATCGCGTGGCCAGAAGCTCCGGGCCGATCCGCGGTGGGGCACCGACCGCGCGAGCGCGACAGTATTCGAGCGAGTCGTCGATGAGCCGGCAGAGTCCGGCGACCTCGCGGTCGGCCCGATCGGTGGCGGCGAGAACGGCCGCTCGATTCAGGCACAGGGTAGCGACCAGCGCGCGCTGGAACGCATCGGCCCGCTCCACCGAATCTCGCACGAGATCGTCGTCGAACATGCCAAACATCTCCCACGCTTGTCCGATCGTTCCCGCACCCGGATCCGATCTACGACGCCGCCCCGAGGGCACCCGCAAAGATACTCGGCCACAGCGAATTTCGTGAGCCCGTAGACGAGGATCAAAGTGCCGAACAGCACGACACTCATGCACCACGCCTGCAGCAGGTGGTTGTCCGGCTGAACCACCGTTTTTCACGGCGGGCAAGCGTTCTCGTTCCACGGTGAGTGCCGAGCGGAAGCCGCCCAGAGCGCTGCGAGGCAGGAATCTACCTCCCGGGGCATTCACTCGGTGCCGGTTCGCCGCGCAGCCGGCCGTCTATCCATTCGCTGAGTCCCGGATAGCTGGTGACGTAACTGCTCAGGTGTTCGCCGGGCACTGTGCGGAAAACGGCCGGAACGCCACGGCTGCATTGTTCACCGTACATACGCTGAGCGTCCTCCAGGGGAATCCAGGGATCCCACGCACCGTGATAGATATACAGCGGCACACCCGACGTCCGGTCGGACAAATCCAGTTGGCGAAACAGATTGTCGGCCATCGGACTGTCGAGTGGGTTGCTGATATTCGTCGCCACATCCATCGGAATACCGACGACGCCGAGCGGTCCATCGGCGTCACCACACAGATCCCGCGTCGGGGATGTCGTCACCCACTGCGCGAGATGATTCATGTACTGGAGCACCTCCGGATGCTCACGCGCTATCGCCGTCGACACCGACAACAGAATGCCGGAGGCGATCCCGCCGTTGAAACGGTGGGCGATATCGCGGTAGTCGGCCGCCAGTCCCCCCGAGGCCACGCCCACCAGAACGTCCGACAGATCCGGCGCGTACTCACTCTGCAACATCGCGGTGGCATACGCGGCGATCGCTCCGCCCGAGTAGCCCTCGACCACATAACGACTGTTACCGAACTCCGGCAGGGCATTACGCACGGCGCGAATCGAATCGAGCATCATGTGCCCGGCCACATTCGTCTCGCCGTACGCCATCAGCGGGCCTTCATGGTCGGGCAGGAGAACCGCGTGCCCTTTGTTCAGGGCCGACCAGATAGCCGGCAGAAACCAGACCAGATCCGTGTTGGTCCGATCGAGTATGCCGTGCGACAACTGATAGCCCGGCGTGCAGTGCAACCCGAGTGCGTTGATCGGCATCGCGTCCACCTCCACCGGACGGGGCCCCGGACCGTTCCACGACGCCGCCGGGACGATCAATGTAGCGGTGCCGAAGGAGGGCGTGCCCGTCGCCGAGGTCGAGCGAAACTTCAACAGCACCGCCCGCTCGATCGGCGCCGCCATATGCTGCGCTGTCGTCGCCGTCACGTCACGCGACTCGAAGATCTGCCCCGGCTCCAGCGCGGCCAGATTCGCAGGCCAGGCATCGAAGGTCTGATCCCCGGTCGGCGACGACAAAATCGCCCGCCACAACGCCGCCTGCTGATCAGCGGCGGACTGCTCGGGGCCGGCGGTCAACTGCGGCGGTTTTATGTTCTGGTCGATCCAGTTCTGCATTGGGGAGGGCGGATTTCCGGGCGATGACTGCGTGATCGGCCCGATGGGCGGGCCTTCGTCCGCCCGAGCAGACTGTTCGCCCAAACACGCACTGGCGACGAGAACAGTGACCACAGCTGCCAGAAACCCTCTCACAAGCGACATCCTTTGTTCGGACGAAACTGCCGGGAGTCTCCCCTGCCGGGGGGGTGTCCCTATCTCCGCTGTCAAGCGATCCGGCCGGGATTTCTCTGATTTCGAGGCAGTGGAGGGCCATCGA
>NZ_LZML01000068.1:0-74824 GCF_001665695.1 Nocardia sp. 852002-51101_SCH5132738
CCGGCCCGAGCGCACACCGGATGCGGAAGTCGTGGCCGGGTGGAATCGTATCGTCGCGGACCGCGGGCAGGTCCGCGTCGCCGAACTGGCCGAATCCTGCGGCTGGAGTCGCAAACGGCTGTGGACCAGGTTCGAATCGCAGATCGGACTCACGCCCAAACGCGCCGCGATGCTGGTTCGGTTCCGGCGTGCGGTCGAGGGGCTGGTGGCGGGCCGGCCGGCCGCCGATGTCGCGGCCTCCTGCGGTTACAGCGATCAGGCCCATATGTCCCGGGAGATCGCGAGTTTCGCCGGGCGCACGCCGAACACGCTGGCACGGGAACCGCACACGCCGATCGGGCAGCACCGATACCAGGCCTGGGGAACATTTTTTCAAGACCCGGCGGGGGTGGTCGGCCGAGGGTGAAGGCCCGAACGAGAAAGGGCCGGCCATGGCAGACGACGATCTTCACGATTTCGAACACGCGACCTTCACCCATGAGGGCAAGTCCCGCACGATCTTTCGGCAGGGCAGCGGGCCCGCGGTGATCGTCATGGCGGAATTCCCCGGCATCTCGCCGGACGTCTTCGACTTCGCCCGGCGGGTAGCGCGCATCGGCTGTACGGCGGTGGTGCCGCATCTGTACGGCAATCCAGGGCGGGACCCGGATCCGGCCGCGCATGGCACTCTTGCCGCGCTGGCGAACGTCGCCGGTCAGTTCGGGCCGATCTGTGTCAGCCGGGAGTTCGTGGTGCTGGCGACCGGCCGCACGTCCCCGGTGGTGGAGTGGCTGCGGGCGCTGGCCGCCGATGAGCATCGGCGGTGCGGCGGACCGGGAGTCGGTGCCGTCGGAATGTGTTTCACCGCAGGTTTCGCGCTGGGGATGGCTGTGGACGACCGATTGGTCGCACCCGTGCTCTCACAGCCCGGCCTGCCGCTGGGTTTCACCACCCGGCAGAAACGCTCGATCGACCTCTCGCCCGACGATCTGGAGCGCGTCAAACAGCGTTGCGGCGAGGGTCTTTCGGTGATGGGGCTGCGTTTCCGCGGTGACCGGCGCTCACCCGCGCAACGTTTCGAATTCCTGCGCCGGGAACTAGGCGACGCCTTCATCGCCATCGAACTCGACGATGCCGCCGCCAATCCGGAGGGCGTGCTGAGCGCGCATTCGGTACTCACCGAACATCTCATCGACGAACCGGGCGAACCGACTCAGGCCGCGCTGCACCGCGTCCTGGATTTCCTCGCCGAACGGCTCGACGTTCCGGGGCGCGTGAACCGGTGAGTCCGCCGCCTCACAACCAGGCGGGCAGATTCGGCAGATATCCGGTGAGTCCCACGCCCTCGCTGCGGCCGATCAACCACGCCAGCAGCTCCGCTGCGGGCCCGGAGATGGTGTCGGAAGGGTCGGGGCCCACCTTGGCGGTGAAATCGGTGTCGGTGGCGACGAGGGTGAAACTCGGCGGCGGTGGCTGATCCGGGTCGGAGGTCATCGGCTTGGCATCGGCGGGGCGATGTGCGGAGGCCGCGTGGTCGAATCCGGCGGACACCTCCGGCAGCATGCGGGCCACGAAGGCGGCCGGCCAGTCCGCGGGCCGGTAGCCGATGTTCAGGTCGACGCGGTGAATCTCGATCTCGCGCAGGCGCAACCACGGCACCACCGCGGTGGCCAGCTCCTTACCCGTGCGAGCCCGCACCCGGTACTGCCAGCGTTCCGGCGGCATGGCCCGGGCGAGGCCGAGGAAGCGATCGGCGGAGGCGCGCAGATCGCCCAGTTGCTCGGCGAGCGGGCGCGGCGCACCGGCCTCGATATCGGAATCGCGCAGCAGTTGGCTTGCGTACTGCGGGGTTTCGATGCCGGTGCGGGCCCACAGCAGCAGGTTCACCAGACCGTCGGCATTGCGGGACAGGTGGGCCAGCAGATGGCCGCGCGTCCAGCCCGGCAGCAGTGACGGTTCGGCGATATCGCTGTCGTGCAAGGCTTCCACCGCGCCGACCAGCGACTCGGTCGCCGTATGCACGGCTTCGAGCAGGTCGACGGGAACGGCTGATTCCGGCGCTTCGCTGGTCACCTGGGTGACCCTACCCAGCGCTGGGAACGCGCGCTGGGCGAACTCGATTGCCGTCGGATAACTGTTCAGGTGCCCGACAGCTGATCGTCGACTCGGCAGGATAGGTATCACCGGTGGGAACCAGGCACATGCTCCGATTCGCCCTCGCCGGCGCCGTACTCTGCGCGGCTGCCGCCTGTTCGTCCGGCGGTGGCGAACCGCAATGGCACACCGGCCGGGACCGGCCGCTGACCGTATCGCTCGACGATCTGGCCGCCCGCACCGGCGGTGGTGCGGCCGTCGCCTTCGGCACCCCGGCCCACGGCCGCCTGGACCGCACCGCCGACGGTTCCCTGCGCTACACGCCGGAGCCCGGATACCAGGGCGAGGACACCTTCACGGTGACCACCTCCGATGCGGTTCACCTCTACACCACCGATATCGCGCCGCTCGGCGAGTTCGGTGGAACCACGGTGCAGGGCAGCGGATTCGGGTCCGCGTGGACGCCGGTGCCGGGGTCGGCCGACGAATTCTACGGACTCACCGACCGCGGCCCGAACGTCGACGGACCCGGCAAGAACGAAAAGCTCGTTCCCATCCCGAGTTTCGTGCCGAAGATCGGCAAATTCCGGTTGACCGGAACGCGCGCGGCGCTGGAATCCACCATCGACCTGAAGAACCGTGCGGGCGTCGGCTTCAACGGACTCGTCGACACCGCGGCGTCGACCGGCGAAACCATGCGCGATCTCGACGGCCACCTCTTGCCGCCCATCGACCACGGCCTGGATCCGGAAGGATTGGTCGCGCTGCCCGACGGCACCTTCTGGGTCTCCGACGAATACGGTCCGTTTCTCGTGCACTTCGACGCATCCGGCACCGAAATCGACCGCCTCGCACCCGGTTCCGGGTTGCCGCGCGAATTGTCGCTGCGGGCGCCGAATCAGGGCATGGAAGGCCTGACCGTCACGCCGGACGGGCGGCGATTGGTCGGTGTGATTCAAAGCGGTTTGCAGACACCGGGATCGGCTTCCGCACGGGAGGTGCCGATGACCCGAATCGTCACGGTCGACTTGCAGACCCGCGTCGTAGCCGAATTCGTGTACCCGCTCGAGGATCCGAAGCGCAAACTGGCCGTCTCCGAAATCACCGCACTCGACGACCACACCTTTCTCGTGGACGAACGCGACGGCGAACTCGCGCCGAAGGCGAACAAGAAACTGTGGACGATCGATCTGAACGGCGCCACCGATATCGGACCGCGAGCCGCCGTTCCCGGCACCCGATACGATCCGAATCTCGGCCTGCTGGTCGGCGACGAACCGCTGGAAACCTATGTCGGCAAGGTATCGACCGCCGACGGGATCGCCGCGCTCGGCAAGGCGGGTATCACCCCGGTCGCGAAGAAGTCGAACCTGGATCTCGCCGGATTGGTCGCGGGGCTGAATCCGGCCGGCGCATTCTTCGGCCACGACAAAATCGAGGGGGTCGCCACCACCGACGGCGGCCGCACGCTCTACATCTCCGACGACAGTGATTTCGGATTGGCCGGAAGCAGCGGTAGCGAGCCGCCCTTCGGCCTGAAACCGAAGATCTTGCCGGACGGCCGCCAGGACACCGGCGAAATCCTGCGCGTAGATACCGGGGCGCTTCCGGCACGCACCACGACGCACACCGTCACCGTCTCGGTGGGCTAGCCGGCATTCTCAGGTTTTACCCATGTTCTGCACAAATGCATGCCAGTCGCCGCTGTCACCGTGGGTATATGAACACAATTGTCGAGGTACTGGTAATGGGCGTCATACTGGCCACCTTCGCGGCCATGGCGATCGCGGGCGCGGTGGCGGAATCGGCGCCCCGCTCACTGGTCATGCTGCGGAACGACGAGCCCGTGCGCGCTTCCGCCCGTCGCCGCTGATCACGCGCTGCGCAACCCAGATCTGCACCGCGAGCGCGATCAGCCACAGCGACATGGATCCGACCTGGATGCGCTGGGCGATGCCCAGTGCGTAATTGCCCGGCAGATTGTCGGCGATCAGCATCCAGGCCGTAGCGGTCGAGCCGATGATGAGGATCCACAATCCGGAATGCCGCAGAATCGGCCAGCGCCGATAGCGGAAGGCGGCGACGCTGAAGGCGATCATCGCCACGAATATCGACGTGACCGCGAGCGTGCTGGTCAGCGCGTGGATCTGGTGCAACTGCGGAAACATGCCGCTGTCCGACGGCGGGCACGGCGCCGAGCAGGTGTGCAACGGCCATTGCGCATCGGCGATCGTGGACGCGCCGAAACAGCCCAGCGCCACCCAGCCGACGGTCGACAAACGCCGCCGCGAGAAAACGAACATCGCCGTAATCGCGGAAATCAAGGTGAGCGAACCGGCGATGGTGTCGCCCAGGTCGAACACCCAGCGAAAAGGACGGCCCTCGGCGTCCAATTCGCTCAGGAACGACCTGATCGGATTCAGATGGATCGGCAGGACGAATTCCAGGACCCACGACGAATAGCAGACCCCCGCGACGGCGACAGCGGCCGCGATCAGTAAGCGGACCAAGCGGAACCGCACGCGCGCGGGCGCGTGGTCTCGCTCCAGTACGGCGACCGCACCGGATCGGTCCGCCGCACGATCATGCGGCTCGCTCGGCGTCATTGCCCTCGTTTCACGTCATCGCCCACGTCCGGAAGTGCCGTATTTCCGCTGCAATGTCGGCTGCACTTCCATCATGGTCTATCGATCCGACAAAGCCGACTGCACCCGTTCCGCGGCGGCCATCGAATCCTCGTGTTCCCAGACCCGAACCACCAGCCAGCCCGCGGCGGTGAGCCGCGCATCGGTATCGCGGTCGCGGGCCACGTTGCCGGCCAATTTCTCGGCCCACCACTCGGCGTTGTTCTTCGGGTAGGTGGCGTGTTCGGGGCAGCAGTGCCAGAAACACCCGTCCACGTACACCGCCACCTTGCGGCGCGGGAAAACCAGGTCGGCCCGGCGGCGCAAACCCGGAAGCGGGGCGCGGTCCACGAAGTAGCGCAGGCCTCGCCGATGCAGTTCGGTACGCAACGCGGTCTCCGGGGCCGTACCCGTCCGCCGCTGCCGAGCCATCCGGGCACTGGTCACCGCGTCGGTGACGGGACGGCCGGAACTCATGCACAACCCTTACAGCGTCCACCGGCGGGCGGGTGTTCCCGGGGTCGGATTCGGTGACCTATTCGACACCTCACGCCGCCGCTGAGACGTGCGGGACACCCGCGCCCGGTCGGCCGCGCGAGTGGGCTGCGCATTATCACTCACGCCGCCGCTGGGACGTGCGGGACACCCGCGCCCGGTCGGCCGCGCGAGTGGGCTGCGCATTATCACTCACGCCGCCGCTGAGACGTGCGGGACACCCGCGCCCGGTCGGCCGCGCGAGTGGGCTGCGCATTATCACTCACGCCGCCTCCTGTGGCAGGCCTCCCATGCGGATCAGGTGGTTCTCCACATCGGCGAGGAAACCGGGCGGGAAGCGCAGCGTGCCGCGGGCGGCGCGGCGCAGGAAACCGGCGGTCGCGCGGGCCGACAGCAAGCGGGCGTCGTCGAGGAACCAGCGCAGATCCTCGTACGGCTCGTGCACCGGCCACGTCGAGACCGGGACCCGATAGGCCGTGCCGGCATGACCCCAAGCCGCCGCCGGCCAGCGATGCGCGGTCAGCGGCGCGTAGTCCGCGGCCACGCCGTCGGAGGGAGACGCCAAGCGGGAGCCGATCCACGACGCCATCCGCACACTCACCGCGTTGCCGACCAGCTTCCACCGATGTCCGGGGCGGACCCCGGCGGCGGAGAGTGCGGGCGCGGTCCAATCGTGGGAAAACCCTTGCAGCCGTTCGGCATCGGTGATTCCCGGAGTGACGATCTCACCGGCCGGCAACCGGACCGCGGGCGGACTGGCGATCCCGAGCCCGGACCCGCCTTTCAGCGTCGGCACCGCGTTCACCGCCCAGCCCAGCCCGCGCACCCCCTCGGTCCAGTAGAAGCCGCACGGATCCACCTCCGGATCGCCGATCGTGCGTGGCCCCGCATCGGTTCCGAACAGCACCGGCCGCGGATCCTCCGACCGCGACGCCAGCATCAGCACCCGCTGCCGCCGCTGTGGCAGCCCGAAGGCGCGTGCGTCGACCACCCGGTAGGCCCAGGTGTAGCCCAGCTCCTCCAACGCGGCCGTGATGTGCCGCATCGCCTGTCCACGCCCCAGCTGCAACATGAACGGGACGTTCTCGATCAGCAGCCAGCGCGGGCCGCGTTTGCGCCGGACCAGCCGGAACACCTCGTCGACCAGACCCGAGCGCTCGCCGGTGATGCCCGCCGTCCGTCCCGCCTGCGACAGGTCCTGACAGGGAAATCCGGCGGCGACCAGCTCCGTCCCGGCGGGCAGCCCGCGCAGGCGGGTCACATCGGCGTGGGTCTCGACATCGGGGAAGCGGGCGGAGAGGACCGCGCGTGCGCCCGGGTCGATCTCGCAGAGCAGCTCGGTACGCCAACCGTGGGCGCTGAGCCCGAGCTCCAAACCCCCGATCCCGGCGAACAACCCGACCATCCGCGTGTTGTTCACAGCCGGTGGTCCTTTCGCCCGAATCCCCGTCGGGCACCGGCGCGGTCGCGAAGGGCCCGGGTGTGGAGGTTACTCGAGCAGGTCGAGGGCGTCAGCAATCAGTGGGTGGTGTTCTTCGGATGTGCACGGGCCCGTGGGGAAATGAGAGGCGGAGCGGGCGAGCCCAGCATGCCGGTTCCCAGCTGTGCGGTTCGGAGAGGTCGGGCGGCCCAGCGACCGAAAATCGGTTGGCGGGCGGGGGCGGCGCTGGCAATCTGGAAGGTCGTACGGGCGCTCGGTCGGGGGCCGGGGCGGTGCGGTAGTGAGCGATTCGGCGAAAGACGACCTGGCGAAGGGGGATTGTTGTGTCCGTCGCTACGACGGAGACCGTATCCGATTCGGAGGACGACAGAACCGGAACGGTCGACGAAAATCACACCACCCGAGTGACGGGTGCGGGTTCATTGCGGCGTCTGTGGCCGGAGATCCGGCCCTATCGCGCGGCGCTGTTCGGCAGCGCCGTGCTGTCGGGGCTCGGCATGCTGTGCGATATCGCGTTGCCGTTCGTCACCGCGCGGATCGTCGACGGGCCGGTCGCGCAGCGGGATTTCGGCGGCATCTGGGTGCCGATCGGCCTGGTGGTGGGGCTGGCGGTGCTCAGCACGGTCACCTCGTGGTGGCGGCGGTGGATTATCGCGGCGCCCGCGAGCCGGCTGGAGGTGTCGTTGCGCGGCAAGCTTTTCCAGCGATTGCAGGTGCTGTCGGTCGGCGTGCACGACGGGATGGAGTCCGGCCAGCTCACCTCGCGGGCGATCACCGACATGTCCACCCTGCGGCGCTTCTTCGCCTTTGTCGCGCCGTCGCTGCTGTCGCTGAGTGCGACGCTGGGCGTGGGTGTGGCGCTGCTGTTCGTCTTGAGCTGGCAGATCGGGTTGATCGAACTGCTCATCGCGGTTCCGCTCGTCCTGCTCGCACTGCAATTCGAACAGGGCTACGGTCGCGCCTCCCGTCGCGCGCAGGACCAGTCCGGCCATCTCGCCACCACGGTCGAGGAATCCGCACAGGGCATTCGCGTCCTCAAGGCGTTCGGCCGCGGTCCGTGGTTCGGCCGCCGGTTCCGGGCCGAGGCGCGCGAACTGCGAACCCTCGAGCTGGCCAAGGTGCGGTTGGCGGCGCGGTTGTGGACCGCGCTGAACACGCTGTCCGCGTTGGGTATCGCGGCCGCACTCGCCATCGGCGGATATCTGCTCACCGAACAGGCGATGACGGTCGGCGCCCTGGTCGCCGGCATCACCCTGACCACCTATCTGCAGTGGCCGATCATGGGCTTCGGCTTCCTGCTGGCCGAGATGAACCACGCCCGCACCGCGGCGCAACGGTTCTGGGAGGTGATCGACACCCCCGTCGAGATCACCGACCCGGAGCATCCCGTGCCCGCGCCGCAGCCGCTGCGTGGTGAATTGCGGTTCGAGCGGGTGCGTTTCCGCTTCCCGGACGCCGACCGCGATCTGCTGCACGATATTTCGCTGCACGTGCGTCCCGGGGAGACCGTCGCGGTGGTCGGCGCCACCGGCAGCGGTAAGTCGGCGTTGCTGGGCCTGGTGCCGCGACTGTTCGACGTCGCGGCCGGTGCGGTGACCATCGACGGTATCGACGTGCGCTCGCTACGACTGTCGGATCTGCGGTCACAGGTCTCGGTGGCCTTCGAGGATCCGGTGCTGTTCTCGGCCAGCGTGCGCGAGAACATCACCCTCGGCTACCCCGACGCCGGCGAGGACCGGATCCGCGCCGCACTGGATGTGGCCTGCGCCGCGCAGTTCGTCGACGAATTGCCGTGGGGTCTGCGCACCCGGATCGGGGAACAGGGCCTGAGCCTTTCCGGCGGTCAGCGGCAGCGGCTGGCGCTGGCGCGAGCCGTCCTGGACCGGCAGAAACATGCCGGCGGGCACGTCGTGGTTCTGGACGACCCGCTCTCCGCTCTGGATGTGAGCACCGAAGAACAGGTTCAGAAGCGACTGCGAGAGGCGCTGGCCGGTGCCACCGTGCTGCTGGTGGCCCACCGCCCGTCGACCGCGGCCTGGGCGGATCGGGTCGCGGTCCTCGACGGGGGCCGCATCATCGCCGACGGACCTCATGAACGACTGCTCGAAACCTGTTCGCGCTACCGGGAACTGATGGGAGGTGATCTCGATGCCGGAGAACCCGAACGAGGACGCAGCTTCGCGCACGAACACTGACCGGGCGGGCACGAGCAGCGGCCGCCCGGAAACCGCGGCCTACGAGGAGGCCGGCGGCGCCGTGGCCCTCCGCACCGACGCCGAATCCGAGGCCGACTGGCGGGGCGTGGCCGCCGAGGAAGGGGAGCAGACCGAGGCGGTCAACCTCGCCCTGGCGGCACGGTCGCGCCGCCTGCTGTGGTCGCTGATTCGTCCCTACCGCCGGTGGGCGGCCGCCGCGCTGGTGTTGATCGTGATCGACAATGCGGCCCTGGTGGCGACGCCGCTGTTCGTCGCACACGGAGTCGACACCGGTGTCGCACGCGCGCTCGACGGCGACTGGTTGCCGCTGGTGCTGGCCGTGGGCGGCATCCTCGGCTGCACCGCGCTCGGCGGCGTGACGACCTTCCTGTTCCTGCGCATCTCCGGCAGGTTGAGCCAGCAGGTGCTGTTCGATCTGCGGCTGCGGGTCTTCACGCACGTGCAGCGGCTTTCGATCGATTTCCATGAGAACTACACCTCCGGCAAGATCGTCGCGCGGCTCACCAGCGATCTGGAATCGCTCGAGGATCTGCTCGAGCGCGCGCTCAACGACGCGCTGAGCGCCGTGCTGTCGGTGGTGACGATCGCGGGAATTCTGCTGTGGCTGGACATTCCGCTCGCCGCGGTGGTGCTGCTCGGTTTCGTCCCGCTGGTCTTCGTGACCCGCTGGGCACAGCGGCGTCAGCGCGCCGGCTACCGCCGCACCCGAGGCGCGATCGCGAAGGTGGTCGTGCATTTCGTCGAGACCATGGGCGGAATCCGTGCGGTGCAGGCCTTTCGGCGCGAGGAGCGCAACGAGGCCATTCTGGTCGACTCCGATGCCGAGTACCGCTCGGCCAATATCAGTGCGCTGCACGGGATGGCGGCCTACATCGGGCTGGTGCGGTTGATCAGCAATGTGACCAACGTCGTCATCCTGGTCGTCGGTGCGTGGCGAGTGATCCACGGCCACACCGAAATCGGTGTGCTCGCGGCGTTCCTGCTGTACCTGCGGCAGTTCTACGGCCCCTTGGACGAATTGGCCCAGGTGTTCAACTCCTATCAGTCCGCGGCGGCCGCGCTGGAGCGGATCTCGGGAGTGCTGGAGGAGCGGCCGAGCGTGGCCGAACCCGATGCCCCGCGTCCACTCGCGCGGGCGCGAGGTGAACTGCGCCTGAGCGATGTCGTCTTCGGCTACCCGAGCCGGGACGACGTGTCCGGCACCGCGGATCGGCCGGTGCGGTCGGTGCTGCCACGCTTCTCGCTCACCGTCGCGGCCGGCCAGATCGTCGCGCTGGTCGGGGCCACCGGCGCCGGCAAGTCGACCCTGGCCAAGCTGATCGCGCGGTTCTACGATCCCTCGTCGGGCACGGTGTCGCTGGACGGTATCGATCTGCGCACGATCGCCGACGCGGATCTGCGCCGCGCGGTCGCGATGGTGACGCAGGAGTCGTACCTGTTCTCCGGTTCGGTCGCCGACAACATCCGGCTCGGCAGACCCGAGGCCACCGATGCCGAAGTGTTCGCGGCGGCCCGCGCGGTCGGGTTGTACGACTTCGTGATGTCGCTGCCGGACGGATTCGACACCGATGTGCGCAAGCGCGGCGGGCGATTGTCGGCCGGCCAGCGCCAGCTCGTCGCCTTCGCGCGCGTCTTCCTGGCCGATCCCGCGGTGATCGTGCTGGACGAGGCCACCTCGAGCCTGGACATCCCGGGTGAGCGGCAGGTACAGCGGGCGCTCGAGACCGTGCTGCGCGGACGCACGGCGGTGATCATCGCGCATCGCCTGTCGACCGTCGCCATCGCCGACCGGGTGCTGGTGATGGATTCCGGGCGCATCGTCGAGGACGGGACGCCCGCGGATCTGATCGCATCGACCGGACGTTTCGCCGCTCTGCACACCGCGTGGCGCGAATCGCTGGTGTAGCGCAGGTGAACAACTCGCGTGCCGCGACCACACCGCAAGCCCGGTTGTCACATACGGTAGAGGGGTGAGTAAGCCAGCCCAGGGCAATTCCGAGACCGCCCAGGCGAGCGAGGCCGCAGCGCCCCGCTGGCCGGCGGTGCTCACCTGGCGCGCGCACGACGGATCACGGATGGAATCGGTGCGCGTGGTCCTCACCGGCAACCGGATCCGCGCGTCCGGGCGCATCATCGCCGGCGGCTGCGGTGAACATCCCGCGTTCAGCGCGTCCTACGACCTCGTCACCGACGAGGTGGGACGCACCAAGCGGCTGTCGCTGCGCAGTACGGTCGCCTCGGGCGAACGCCATGCCTCGATCGCCCGGGACGAGGAGAACTACTGGCTCGTCGATGCCGGCGGCACCCACGTGCGGTCCATGTTCGGCGGCGCGCTGGATGTGGACGTGGTGCTGAGCCCGTTCTTCAACACCCTGCCGATTCGCCGTTTCGGGCTGGCGCATGCCACCGAGGACGTGCAGGTTCCGGTGGTCTACGTGCGGGTTCCGGATCTGCTCGTGCAGGAGGCGATCCTCACCTACAGCAGCGGCGCCGACGGGATCCACGTGCTCTCGCCGGTGTCGAGCGCGACCGTCACCGTCGACGACGACGGATTCGTCCTCGACTATCCGGGCCTGGCCGAGCGGGTCTGACGCGGTGCGGTCGCTCAGTCCAGCGAGCGGATCACCCCGCCCTGCCGTCCCGCATCGCGCATCCGTTCCAGCCAATCGTGGTCGCCCGGGCGGATATCGGTGATGTCCCAGCGGCGCAGGGTGTCGTATCGGTCGCGTTCGCTGTAGCCCGCGTCGATCAGTTCGCCGAGGGTGCCCTCGTCACGCAGGCTGTCGCGCGCGGCCGCGAGCAGCCGCAGCGCGTCGTCGATCGCCTCGGTGAGCGCGGCCGCGTTCGGTTCGCAGATCGCGCGCACCAGATCGGGTGCGGTCGCCGCGACCCGGGTGCCGTCGCGAAACGATCCGGCGGCCAGGCCCAGTGCCAGATCGCCGCCCGCGGCCCCCGCGACCGCCAGCGCCTCGGCCAGCACGTGCGGCAGATGCGAGATCCGTGCCACCGCACGGTCGTGTTCGTCCGCCAGGACCGGCACCACGATCGCACCGCAGTCCAGCGCCAGCCGCGCGACCCGGTTCCACGGCTCGGCGCGGGTGCCCGGATCCACGCCGACCGCCCAGGCCGCGTCGCGAAACAGGTCGGGAGACGATGCGGCCCAGCCGGATTCGGCCGTCCCCGCCATCGGATGCCCGCCGACGTAGTACGCGCCCAGTTCCTGCCGGTGCACCTCGACGCGCACCGGTTCCTTCACGCTCACCACATCGGTGAGCGTGCAGTCGGGCGCGTATGTCTTCACATCCGCGAGAACGGTATCGATGGCCGGCATCGGCACCGCCAGCACGATCAGCGCATCGTCGGCGGCGGCCCGGGACAGCACCGCCGCGATGTCGGATTCGACGTCGAATCCGTCGGCCCGGGCGGCCTGCGCACCCGGGGCCGACCGGTTGTAACCCCAGGCCCGGTAGCCGGCCGCGGTCGCCGCGCGCAGCAGCGAACCGCCGATCAAACCCGTACCCAGTACGCACACCGAGGAATTCCGATCGCCCGTCATCGGATCAGATTCGCATACGACTTCAACATTTCCGCCGAAGCCGACTACCGTTGCGGCCATGGCACAGCGCTCGAGCACGAACAGGGCCGCGTCGGACGATTACGACGATGTGGAAGGGTTCGCCGTGGCGGTCGTCCGCGAAGACAGCACGTGGCGCTGCAGCCCGCTCAGTGCCGCGGCACTGTCGAGTCTGTCCGCGGCCGAGAACGAACTGCGCGCGCTGCGCAGTACCGGTGCGGTGTTCGGACTGCTGGACGTCGACGACGAATTCTTCATCGTCCTGCGGCCGGGGCCGACCGGTAGCCGGTTGCTGATCTCGGACGCCACCGCCGCGATCGATTACGACATCGCCGTCGAGGTGCTCGACGCGCTGAATGTCGAAGTCCCCGATATCGATCCGGACGAACTGGACGAGATCGATCCGTGGGAGGAAGGCGATCTGGGTGTGCTGGCGGACCTCGGCCTGCCCGAGCCCGTGCTCAGCGTCATCCTCGCCGAAACCGATCTCTATCCGGACGAGCAGCTGGGCATGGTCGCACAGCGGCTGGGCTTCGCCGACGAGTTCTCCGCGGTCCTGGACAAGCTGCACCGTTGAGCCCGGCGTCACCGCGCGCAGACGAGGACCTCGTCCGGGCCGCCCTCGCCGCGGCGGCGGAGACCGATCCGCGGGACGTCCCGGTCGGCGCGGTCGTCTTCGACGCGGACGGTCGGGAGCTGGCTCGTGCCGGCAATGCGCGAGAGGCGCTCGGCGACCCGACCGCGCATGCCGAGATCCTGGCGCTGCGCCGCGCGGCACAGGTCCACGGTGACGGTTGGCGGCTGGAGGGCACAACGCTGGCCGTGACGTTGGAACCCTGCACGATGTGTGCCGGGGCCCTGGTCTTGGCCCGGGTCCGCCGCGTGGTCTTCGGCGCGTGGGAACCCAAGACCGGTGCGGTCGGCTCGCTGTGGGATGTGGTGCGTGACCGTCGCCTCAACCATCGTCCCGAAGTCCGCGGGGGTGTACTGGAGGCCGAATGCGCGGCCGTGCTGGACGCCTTCTTCCGCACTCAGCGCCCCTGACCACCCGATTTCGGTTTCGCTCCGCCTGTCCGGTAAAGTCACCTGCGGTGGCGTGTCCGAGCGGCCTAAGGAGCACGCCTCGAAAGCGTGTGTGGGGTAACCCCCCACCGAGGGTTCAAATCCCTCCGCCACCGCCACAGCGCCCAGGCCGGGGCTGGCCTTCTGCCAGTCCCGGCCTTCGCGTAGGACGCGTGAAGCGTTCCGTTCCCCCGGTCGGCGCAGAGGGTTGCGCAGTAATCAGCCGGTGAGCATGTTCAGTGCTGTGTGACCGACTCCGAGTGCCGCGGTGGATTCGCCAGGCCCAGAGCGGTATTCAGGCGAAAGGCGCCACTGCACCCGTGGAACACCGCCATGAGCAGAGCGCCGGCCAGCCCACCGATGATGGCTGGGGCGACGTGGGCGGGCATGTCGGCCAGACAGCCGATCGCCACCGCGATGGCGAGACCGAAGGTTCCGGCCACCGCGTTACGCAGTGCGGAATTGCCCCACACGTTCGGAAACTGTTCCCCCACCATGCCTTTGACGAAATGGGGGACCGCGTTCGCACCCATGACGCCGGCCAGCATCGAAAGCAGGATCGTGAGCCACATGGCATATCACCTCTAATTCGGTCAACAATGTAGACCGAGGGTAGCGAGAGTCTCGGTACTCGGTCAACAGCGTAGACTGACCGAGTGAGTTCCCGACCCCTTAATCGTGCCGAGCAACGCCACAGCACACAGGCGCGCATCCTGCAGGCGGCGCGCAGGCTGTTCTCCGAAGAGGGCTACGAAGCGGCCACCATCCGCGCGATCGCGACTGCGGCAGACACCGATCCCGGACTCGTGATGCGCTACTTCGGTTCCAAAGCCGAGCTGTTTGCCCAGGTGGCGGGAATCGAGCCGGACGCCGAGGTGACGGGCACGCCCGAAGAGGCGGCAGAACAACTCCTCGCCGCGCTGGCGGACAAACTCGATCAGCAGCCCATGGACGCCCTTGCCGCGATTCGAGCGATGTTCACACATCCTCAGGCCGCCGACGACATCCGATCCGCCATGGCCGCGCGACAGCATCAGGCCGCGGGCCACATGGTCGACGATGACGCGGTCCTGCGCGCCGGGCTCATCGGCGCAATCACGCTCGGCACCGTCATAGCGCGCCACCTGCTCGGGCTGGATGGTGTGAACACCGCGTCTTCCGAACAGATCACGGCCATACTCCGGCCGGCGTTCCACGAGATCGCGCACGGCACACCGCAAACCGCAGCGGACGTATTCGACCGGTAGGCACCCGCCGCTGCGGCTTATCCGGCCGAACCGGTACGAACCTTCGGCGCGTCCGGATCGTGGTGGACGGCCTTGAAGAAGCTGATCCGGGTCGGCTCCGTCCGCAGCACCGTGGTGTCCGTGCCGCCGATGGTGTCGGACCGCTCGATCACCAGCGGCGGGCACTCCACACCTTTCACCGGCACCGTCTCGTGCGCTCGCACGACCATGTTGAACGGGGTTTCGGTCTCCGCGGTCCCGCCGACGACCCGGCAGTGCTGCCACGCCTCGATCAGGTAGGTGTCGTCCGTGTCGTTGGTGCAGGTCGTCTCCGAGCACGACACCCCGGCGGGAAACGGCTGAGCGGATGCCGAGGGAGCGATGGCGGCGACCGTGGCGCACACCGCGCCCGAAACGATGCCGACGGCCAGAATCCGTGTATTCAAGTTTCCGGTTCCTTTCGACCTCCACGCGGCGATCGCGGTCGAGGCCCAGATTCGTAGCGGTGACGGCGAACTCGCCGTCATCCCGATTGTCCAGATTGTCGCGGGGGCGGACGTCCCGATTTACCGCCATTGGTAAACCGCGAGGCGAGTGCGGTCGCGCGGGCGGTCGCCGCGGTGGTTTGCCTGTATATCGCTGTGCGACCGAGCTTCCCGCGGGGATCGGTGACCGCGCGCGGTGTGAGCTGCCGACCCCGCCGTGTATTTCCTTGCGGAAGGACGTGTTTCACATCGGGCGCCCGGCGATAGCCCGGTGTCGAGGACTGTGGATATTCATAGCGTCGTGTCGTACCCGCGTGTTCTACTGCACATTACCGACTAGTAGGAAGTGTGGCGGGCTGAGGTAATCTAGCGTCCAGTTGCTTGCCGGACGTCCCGCCGACGTAGTCGGGCAGTGTGCAGATCATGTGAGGGACAACAGCTTTGAACAAACCGGAGAGTCCGGTCGTGCGGACCGCGACGCGCGACGACATCACCGGAATGGTGCGGGTACTGGCCGCGGCCTTCGCCCACGACGATCCGATCGAGGAATACGTCTTTCCGGACGAAGCTGTCCGGCACCGTCGGTCGCCGCGCATGTTGCGGACGATGATCACGCATCGCTTCCTGCCGGCCGGCGGCGCCGAGGTCGCGGAGCTGGACGGCCGGATCGTCGGCGTCCTGCTCTGGTACCCGGACGGTTACCGGCCCGGCGGACTGCGCGAACTCCTCGCCGGCCCGCTGTTTCTCGCGGGAATGGGCACCGCCGTGGGACGGGGAACCGAGGTCGATCGCACCATGGATCGGGCGGCCCCGGCCGAACCCCACTTCTTCCACGTCTACCTCGGCACCGATCCGGAACTGCAGCGCCGCGGCATCGGCCGGGCGTTGTACGCGTCGTTCACCGACAAGGCCGACCGGCAGGGCGTACTCCTGTGCGGAATCTGCAAGGACGAGAACGTCGGGTACTACGAGGCCCTGGGTAACGAACGCACCGGGTCCGTCCGGCTGGGCCGGACGGGTCCGGAATTGAACATCATCATTCGCCGACCGCGTCCGCTCTGATCGGCGGGGCGAAGGCCGCCGCGGAGGGGTCGCCGGTTTCCGGCGAACGCGGAACCAGGCCGATCGCCCGAACTGCTCCGGGGGAGCGAGAAGTATTTCCGAGTCGGCCGAGGAGTCGCTGTGTCTGACATTGCCATCGTCGGAATCGGATGCCGGTATGCCGGCGGCATCGATTCGCCGGAGTCCTTCTGGGACTTCGTGATCAACAAACGGGACGGGGTCACCGAGATCCCGGCCGACCGCTGGGACTGGCGGCGCTATTACGACGCCGACCGCCGCACCCCCGGCCGCATGTACACCAAGCGCGCCGCCTTCATGACCGGCGATCCGTGGGAGTTCGATCCCGACTTCTTCGGCATCTCCCCGCGCGAGGCCGCCGCCATGGACCCGCAGCAGCGACTGGTCCTGGAAGTGGTGTGGGAGGCGCTCGACGACGCGGGCGTCGCGGGACGCAGCGCGGGCTCGGGGCTCGGCGTCTACATCGGCGCCTTCACCCTCGATCAGCTGGCGGTATCGGTCGGCGGACCGGCGCTGCCGCATGTCGACATGCACACCGCCGCCGGCGCGTCGTACACGATGCTCTCCAACCGGATCGCATACGCGCTCAACCTCACCGGTCCGGCGGTCACCGTCGACACCGCCTGTTCCTCGTCGCTGGTCGCGCTGCATCTGGCCTGCCAGGCCATCGAGAGCGGGGACTGCGAATACGCCCTCGCCGGCGGTGTGACCGTGATGGCGCAGCCGGAGCCGTTCGTCTCCATGTGCAAGGGCGGATTCCTCGCCGCCGACGGCCGCAGCAAACCGTTCGACGCCGCCGCCGACGGTTACGGCCGCGGTGAGGGCGCCGGCATCGTGGTGCTGAAGAAGCTGGCCGATGCCGAACGCGACGGCGACCGCGTCTACGCGGTCGTCAAGGCCACCGGATCGAATCAGGACGGCCGCACCACGGCCATCACCGTCCCGAACGCGGATTCTCAAGAAGCACTGGCCAAGACCGTGATCGAGCGTTCCGGAATTCCGGCGCACGAGATCACCTACGTCGAGGCGCACGGCACCGGAACGCCGGTGGGCGACCCGCTGGAACTGCGAGCCATCGGCCGGGCCTACGGCGCTGCCACCGGGCGGCCCGGTCCGCTCGGTGTCGGCTCGGTGAAGGCGACGCTGGGGCACACCGAGGCGGCCTCGGGTATCGCGAGCGTCATCAAATCGGCGCTGGCCATCACGCATCGCACCATCGCGCCGCAGGGCTGGCTGGACACCCCGAATCCCGATATCCCGTTCGAGGAACTGGGAATCCGCCTGCAGACCGAGGCCGAACCGGTGGGCGGCGAGGTCGAGCGGATGACGGTGGCCGTCAACGGTTTCGGATACGGCGGCACCAATGCGCACGCGATTCTGCAGGAGTACCGGGGTGGCTCCGAAAACGACCGGGCGCCACAGCATTTCGGCGTCCTGCCGCTCTCCGCGCGGAGCGAGGCCGCGGTTCGGCAATTGGCTCGCGGCGTCGCCGAACTGATCGCCGAGGGCGCCGATCCCGGCCGGCTGGCCGAAGCCGCGTGGCGGCGCCGCCACCACCACAACCATCGCGCCGCGATCACCTTCGGCGACGACACCGAACTGGTCCGCGGCTTGGTGGATCTGGCGAGCGGGGAGGGCCGGGTCGGTCGCACCGTCGCCAAGCGCACCGCCGAGCCGGTGTACGTCTTCACCGGTATGGGTCCGCAGTGGTGGGGCATGGCACGCGAGCTGCTCGGCACCGAAGGCCCGTTCGCCGATGAGGCGCGCCGCATCGATGCCGTGTTCACCGACATCGCCGGCTGGTCCGTCGTCGAGGAGTTGCTGCGGCCCGAGGAGCAGTCGCGGGTTACCTCGACCGCCATCGCGCAACCGGCGAACTTCCTGGTGCAGGTCGCGCTGTACGCGGCGTTGCGGGAGTACGGAATCGAACCCGCCGTCGTCGTCGGCCACAGCGTCGGCGAGGTATCGGCCGCCTATGTGACCGGAATGCTGTCGCTCCACGACGCGCTGCTGGTCAGCTATCACCGCGCCCGGTTGCAGGCCACGACGGCCGGGACGGGTGGCATGCTGGCGATCGGATTGCCGGCCGAGGCCGCTCGCGAGGTCATCGCCGCCGACGGTTCGGTCGATATCGCGGCGATCAACTCACCCTCGGCCGTCACGCTGGCCGGTGCGGTCGACCGTCTCGACGAGATCGCCGAAAAGCTCACCGCCGACGGTATTTTCGCGCGCCGACTGCAGGTCGAGGTGCCGTACCACAGTCATCTGATGGACCCGATCCTGGATGAACTGCGCGCGGTGCTGGCCGGGCTCACCGTCGCCGAACCGCGTATCCCGCTGTACTCCACGGTCACCGGCGAACAGGTCACCGCGGCCGACTGGAATGCCGAGTACTGGTGTGCCAACGTCCGGCAACCGGTGCGGTTCGCCGATGCCATCACCGCGCTGGTCCGGGCCGGCAACCGGGTGTTCGTCGAGGTCGGTCCGCATCCGGTACTCGGCGCCAACATTCGCGAAATCCTCATCGGCGCAGGCGAAAGCGGTACGACGGTGGCCACCCTGCACCGCAAACAGCAGGACGCGGACAGCCTGCGCCAGACCCTGTCCGGTCTGTACGCGGCCGGAGTTCTCGACATCGACGCGCTGTTCGCGGGTGTGCCGGACCCGACGCCGCATATCGATCTGCCGCGCTATCCGTGGCAGCGCACCCGGCTGCGCAACGAACTGCCCGAATTCCGGCTGCTGCGGCACGGCACGCCCGACGCGCATCCGATGCTCGGTGATCAGAATCCCGACGACTCCAACGCCTGGCGGGTGGAATTGTCGCTCGCCGCGCTGCCCTGGCTGGCCGATCACGTCGTGGGCGGCACCCGGATCCTGCCGGGCGCGGGATATCTGGATGCCGCGCTGAGCGCCGCCGCGGTGCGCACCGAATCGGATCAGGTCGCCGTGGAGGGCGTGCGGTTCGTCGCGCCCCTGGTCGTCGAGGAGGGCGAGGCGCCGATCGTCGAACTCCACGTGGAGGATTCGACCGGGCGCTTCACCATCCGCTCCCGGGGCGCGGCCGGAACCATCTGGACCGTCCACGCGATGGGCCGCCTGGTCGAAGGCAGTTACGCGCCGATCACCGCGGACGTGCCCGACACCGAGCAGATGCTCGCGGTCGAGCCCGCCGAGTTCTATGCCGGATTGGCCGCGCGCGGATTGGAATACGGGCCGGCCTTCCGGCGCGCCACCTCGATCCGCATCTCGCCGGACACCGTGGTCGCGCGACTCGACGGCACCATCGGCCAGGGCGAGAGGTATCTCGCACATCCCGCGATCGTCGATGCGGCGCTGCAGAGTGTGGCCGCCCTGCTCGCCGGCCGCGGTGGTGCCCAGGAGGGCGCGATGGTGCCGGTCGGCGTGCGCACCGTCCGCCGCCTCGCGCCCCTGCCGGAGGAGGTCACGGCCGTGGCCCGGTTCGCCGAGGGCGACCGGCCGCTGGCCGATATCGATCTGCTCGATGCCGAGCGCACCGTGGTCATGCAGATCAGGGGGATGGAATTCGGTTCCCTGACCCCCGGCCGCGGCCCGCTGCAGCGCATGACCGACATGTTCTACGAGGAACGGTGGGAGCTGCGCGATCCGGTCGACACGTCCGCGCTTCCCGGCAACGACGGCCTGTACACCCTGGTCCTCGGCTACGGCGAGAACATCGACTCGCGGATCGAGCGGGTGCGCGATGCCGTCGCCGGTGGTGCCGGATCGGAAGTCCTCCGCCTCGATCCCGGCGACGCCGAGCTGGAACCGGAACTGGCACAACGGCTTCGCGACATCTTCGGCACCGAGGGTGTGCAACGGTTGCACGTGTGCGTGGTCCCCGGACATTCGCCCGACGGTGATGTGGCGGCGCTGTGGACGCTGCGCCGGATCGCGGTGACGCTGGACGGTTACCTCGAGGAACGGGTCACCGAGCACGAGATCGAAATTCCGCTGACCGGCGACGGATCTATGTACGTGACCGTGGTCAGCGCCCACGCGTACGCCCACCCCGCGGATGGGACGGCACCGGACCCCAGCCAGGCGGCCATCGCCGGCGCTCGTCGCGTGCTGCTCAACGAGCAGTCCCGGCTGCGGTGGCGACTGGTGGATATCGATGCCGACACAACGGTCGCGGACCTGTCCGCCGAACTGGCGATCCCCGGCGGCTTCCAGTACGACCTGGTCGACGAGGCCGTGCTGCGCAACGGCCTGCGCTGGACCACGGTCGTGACCCGGACGCTGCCGGAGCGGCTCGACGCCCTCGACACCGCCGAACCGCTCACCGACCCCGAGGCGAATTTCGAACTGGAACTGCCTCGTTCGCGCACCTTCGCGCGGCTGGGCTGGCGGCGCTGTGATCGGCGCGAACCCGGCCCGGGTGAGGTCGAGGTCCGGATGCGTGCGGTGGGCCTCAACTACAAGGACGCGCTGAAGGTGATCGGCGTCCTCGGCGAACGTGAACTGTCGGAGACCTTCTTCGGCTTGGTGCCGGGGATGGAAGGCGGCGGCGAGGTGGTCCGGGTCGGCCCCGGCGTCACCGACTACGCGGTCGGCGACTCGGTGAGCCTGACCTCCAAGGGCATGGTCGCGCGCTATCACACCACCTCGACCGATTCGCTCACCCACGTCCATCCCGACACCGATGCCGGCCGGTGCAGCAGCGTCACCGCGTTCACCACCGCCGAGTATTCGTTGCTCGAACTGGCGCGGATCCGTGCCGGTGAGACCGTGCTGGTGCACGGTGCGGCGGGCGGTGTCGGCAGCGCGGCGGTGCAGATCGCGAAGTTGCACGGCGCCACCGTGATCGGCACCGCGAGCAGCGAACAGCGACGCGCCTATGTCCTGGCCGAGGGCGCCGATCACGTGGTCGGCTCGCGGTCGCTGAACTTCGTCGACGAGGTGCTCGCCCTCACCGGTGGACGCGGTGTGGACGTGATCATCAGCTCGGCGCCCGGTGAGATCCTGCGCCAGAACTTCGCGGTGATCGCCGAATTCGGCCGCATCGTGGAGATCGGCAAGGCCGATATCTACACCGGCGGCATGCTGGATCTGTCGGCGTTCGACAAGAACGTCTCCTACTTCTCCTTCGATCTGGACCGGATGCTGCGGTTGCGGCACACCGAGGTGATGGAGCTGGGCCGCAAGGTCAACGCCAGCTTCGACGACGGCACCTATCGGCCGCTGCCGTTCCAGAAGTACGGCACGGCGGAGGTGGCCCAGGCCTTCGAGGAGGTGGCCCGCTCGACCCGAATCGGCCGGGTCGCGCTGGATCTGACCGAGGAAGCACCGCTGGTCCGCCCGCAGCTACCGGACATCGAGATCGACCCGGCGGCGCAATACCTGATCACCGGTGGTTTCGGCGCCTTCGGCCTGGCCACCGGACGGTGGCTGGTGGGCCACGGCGCCCGCCGGCTGACGCTGCTCGGCCGCGGCGGTGCCACCACCGAGGCCGCCGTCGCGCAGCTCGCGGCCTGGGAGGCGCAGGGCATCGAGGTCACCGTCGAGCGGGTCGACATCACCGATGCCGATGCCGTCGCGGCGGTCCTCGCTCGCGCCCACCGGCCCGAGCATCCGCTGCGCGGGGTGTTCCACACGGCCGGCGCCATCGACGACAAGCGCATCACCGTCATGGATGCCGAGAGCCTGGCCAAGGTGTTCCGCGCGAAGGCCGACGGTGCGCGCGCACTCGTCGCCGGCATCCAGGCGGCCGGGGCTCGGCTGGATCAGTTCGCGCTGTGGTCCTCCGGCAGTGCGATGTTCGGCGGTGTCGGCCAATATGCCTATACCGCGGCCAATATCGCGCTCCAGGCCATCGGGGATACGGTGGTCCGCGCGGGCGGTACCGCCCTGGTCGTCGGCTGGGGGCATATGTCCGGCGGCGGTATGGCCGACGACGAACATATCGCGCGGTATCTGCGCAACACCGGCTTCGATTCGATCACCATGGACGAGGGGACCGAATATCTGGAGCAGGCGCTGCGATTGGGCGTCACGCAGGTCTCGATCATTCCGGTCGACTGGGCCAAGGTGAACGCCACCGCGCCGTTCTTCGCCCAGACCGGACGCACCGAGGAACTGATCGCCGCTGCGGCACAGGACGATTCGGCCGCCGCGCGGCTGCGCGTCCAGCTCGCCGAACTCGACGAGGGTAAGCGCAACGAGGTGGTCGCCTTCATGCTGGCCGAGCAACTTGCGCAGGTCATGGGTGTTTCGGCGGATTCGATCGACTTGACGGTTCCGGTGCCCGAACTCGGATTGGACTCGTTGATGGCGGTCGAATTCGGCGCGCTGGTGACGAAGTCGCTGGGTGTGGAACTGATGTCGATGAAGATGGGCCGCTCGTTCAGCCTCGAACAGGCGGGTGCGCGGGTGGCCGAGGCGATCGTGCAGGGGGCGGCGGGATGAGAGGGCCGCAGCTGCCTGCTGCGCCGGGAAAGGATGCGGGATGAGTGAGTCGGCGCGGGATCTGGCGCGGAAGTTGTTGTCCAGCACGGCATCTGGTGCCTCTCCGGCGCCCACACCCACCCCTGCGACGTCCGGAAGCTCGCGCGGTTCGTTCACCGGCGGCAACAGCAAACCGGCCCGCCCGCGCCGGGGCCCCGGACGCCAATTCGCCGACCACCCCGAGGTCGCGGCGATGGTGCAGAAACGCGCGGCGATCGCGGCGGTGCACGAGCACAGCGGCACGCCGAATCCGATGTTCCTCGTGCGGGAGAGCCCGAACGACACCGTCATCCGGTGGCAGGGCCGGGATCTGGTGAATTTCAGCGCCTACAACTATCTCGGCCTGGGCAACCATCCGAAGGTGGTGCAGGCCGCCAAGGACGCGCTGGACACCTACGGCGCGTCCGCCTCGGCCAGCCGCATCGTCGCCGGGGAGATCCCGATCTACGCCGAACTCGAACAGCGCCTGGCGGCGATGTACGACGTCGGTGACGCGATGGTCACCACCAGTGGTTATCTCACCAATGCCGGCGTGATCGGCTTCCTGCTGGGCGCCGACGACGTCGCGATCTGCGATTCGCTCATCCACGGCAGCGTGGTGTCCGGGGTGCAGTGGTCGGGAGCGCGGCGGCTCAACTTCCGCCACAACGATCCGGAGTCGCTGCGTTCGGTGCTGCGCATGTCGCGCGGGAACTTCGATCGGGCGCTGGTCGTGGTCGAAGGGCATTACAGCATGGACGGCACGGTCGGCCGGGTGAGCGAAATAGCCGCCATCGCAAGAGAATTCGACTGCGGGGTCATGGTCGACGAGGCGCATTCGCTCGGCGTCTTCGGCGAACGGGGCCACGGCATCCGCGAGCACTACGGCATGGCCGGCGACGATGTCGACATCTGGATGGGCACCCTGTCGAAGGCGTTGGGCAGCTGCGGCGGTTTCATCGCCGCCGACGCGGACCTGATCGCCGCGATGAAGGCCGCCGCACCGGGTGTGGCCATGCTGACCGGCGGCCCGGCGCCCTCGACCATCGGCGCCGCGCTGGCCGCACTCGACGTCCTCGAGGCGGAACCGCAGCGACTGCGCCGGCTGTGGTCCAACGCCGAGCACTTCCGCACCCTGCTCGGCGAGCGCGGCATCGACCTCGGCATCTCCGAAGGCACCCCGATCTGCCCGGTTATCGTCCCCGGTGAACTGCGCGCCGGCTACGTCGCCACCACACTGCTGCGCAACGGCGTCTACGCGGGCGCGATTTCGTCTCCGGCGGTACCGGCGGGTCAGGAACGACTGCGCTTCTTCCTGACCTCCGAACACGAACACGCGCAACTGGAGGCCACCGCCGATCTGCTGTCCGAGGCCGTCACCGCCGCCGCGCAGTTGCCGGACCTGGGCGTCACCGGCTGACATGCGCGGCCGACCGCCGCGCGAGAGGGCCGTGCCACGACGTGTCCGGTCCCCTCGCCGGGCGGTTCGGCAGGTCCGCGGGCCGGCGCAGCCGGCCCGGTACGTTGGTGCGCGTGGAACTACGAATCTTCACCGAGCCCCAGCAAGGGGCTACCTACGACGATCTGCTCCGGGTTGCGAAGGTGACCGAGGAGGCGGGGTTCGACGCATTCTTCCGGTCGGATCACTATCTGAAGATGGGCGGGGTCTCCGGCCTGCCCGGGCCCACCGACGCGTGGATCACCCTGGCCGGGCTCGCGCGCGAGACCTCCCGGATCCGGCTGGGCACACTGGTCACCGCCGCGACGTTCCGGCATCCGTCGGTGCTGGCGATCTCGGTCGCGCAGGTCGACCAGATGTCGGGTGGCCGGGTCGAACTCGGACTCGGTTCGGGGTGGTTCGCCGACGAGCATCGCGCCTACGGCATCGATCTGCCGGAGCTCGGCGAGCGCTTCGATCGCTACGCCGAGCAACTGGCCGTCATCACCGGCCTGTGGCAGACCCCGGTGGGCGAGACCTTCGATTTCACCGGCAAACACTATGTGCTGCAGGGCAGTCCGGCACTGCCCAAGCCGGTGCAGCAGCCCGGCCCGCCCGTGATCATCGGTGGCGCGGGCAAGAAGCGCACACCGGCCCTGGCCGCGCGGTACGCGCACGAGTTCAATCTGCCGTTCACGGATGCGGAAACGGCTGCGGCGCAATTCGATCGGGTTGCCGCGGCCGCGCGCGACATCGGCCGCGATCCCGGTGAGATCGTCCGCTCGGCCGCCCAGGTGCTGTGCGTGGGCCGCGACGAGGCCGAGATCGCTCGCCGCGCCGAGGCGATCGGCCGCGAGGTGCACGAACTGCGCACCAACGGCCTGGCCGGCACCCCGGCCGAGGTGGTCGACAAGATCGGCCGCTACCGCGAGACCACCGGCATTACCCGCCTCTACCTGCAGGTGCTCGACCTGTCCGATCTCGACCACGTGGAATTGGTCGCCGGCGAGGTCGCCGCCCAGCTGGGCTGAACCCTCCGGTGGCAGCGCCGGCTCAGCCGACCTTCACCGGACTCCTGGGCTCATCCGGATTGTCGACGTGGAGCGCGCGCAACCGCGCACCCTCCACGTCGATATCCGGCACGATCCGGCTGAGCCACCCCGGAATCCACCAGGCCGCCTTACCCATCAGCACCAGCAGCGACGGGATCAGAACCATCCGCACCAGGAAAGCGTCGAACAGGACGCCCGCGGCGAGCGCGAAACCCATCGACTTGGCGGTCGCATCCGATTCCAGCAGGAACGAACCGAAGACCGAGATCATGATGACGGCGGCCGAGGTCACCACCCGTGCTCCGTGGTGGTAGCCGGAGATCATCGCCTCGGTGGGTGGTTTCCCGTGCACGTATTCCTCGCGCATGCGGGTGACGAGGAAGACCTGGTAGTCCATGGCGAGGCCGAAGACCAAGCCGATCAACATGATCGGCAGGAAGCTCACGATCGGCCGCGGTTCGGAGATGAGACCCAGCGCGCCCTTCTGGAAGATCAGCACCGTGGCGCCGAAGGTCGCCGCCATGGAGAGCAGGAATCCCAGCGCGGCGGTGAAAGGTACCAGCACCGAACGGAATACCGCGATCAGCAACAGGAATGCCGCACCCGCCACGATCGCCAGATAGGGCAGGATCTTACTGAGCAGCGCATGGTCGACATCGGCGTAAATGGCTGTGGTGCCGGTGATTCCGTAGTCGATGCCGTATCTGTCGTGCAGTGCGGCTTCGGCATTGCGCGCGTTGCGCACCAGATCCTTGGTGGCCTGATCGTTGGGCCCGGTGGTGGGTACCGCGGTCATCAACGCGCCGCCGCCGTCCCTGCTCAGCTGCGGTCGGGTCACATAATCCATACCCGGATAGGCGGCCAGCTCGTCGTGTAGCGCGGTCAGCGCCGCCTGCCGCTGATCGGCGGGCACCTGCGACAGATCGGCGACGACTTGCAGCTTGCCGTTACTGCCGGCCCCGAATCCCTCGGTGCGCAGGTCGTAGGCCTTGCGAATGGTGGTGGTCCTGGGCTGGCTGTCCTCACCGGGCAGGCCCAGATTCAAGCTCAGCGCGGGCGCGGCCAGCAGACCCAGCACGATGATGCTCGCGACCAGCGTCAGCCACGGCATCCGCCCGATCACCCGCGCCACCCGCATACCGTTGGTGACCACCGAATCGTCCTCGGGATCGTGTTGCGCGATCGCCGGGAGCTTCGGCTCGAACAGGTACTTGCCGAAGGCGCCGAGCAGTGCCGGCATCAGGGTGATCGCGGTGAGCACCGCGAACGCCGCCGCGATCGCCCCGCCCAGTCCCATGAAGGTCAGGAAGCTGATGTTGACGATGGCCAGGGCGACCAGCGCGATGATCACCGTCGCGCCCGCGAACACGACCGCCGAACCGGCCGTCCCCAGGGCCGTGCCCGCGGCGATCTCCGGCGAATTCTGCACCGCGCGTTCGTGTTTGTAGCGCGAGACGATGAACAGCGCGTAGTCGATCGAGAGCGCGATGCCGATCATCGAGGCCAGGAAGGTGGTGAAACTCGGTACCGACATGAACGATGTGCCGAGGAAGATCACCGACGTCGCCAGTCCGAGTCCGACGATCGCGGTGATGATCGGCACGAAGGCCGCCACGATCGCGCCGAAGGCCACCACCATCACCACCAGCGCCACGGCCATGCCGATCATCTCGGCCCGACCACTGGGCTGTTGTTGTTCCATCGCCAGCGACCCGCTCATCTCAACCTGAAGTCCGGCGGCCCGTGCCTCGTCACCGACCGCGTAGGCGGCCGCGCGATCGGCGGCGGTGATATCGGTGAATTTCTGGATCGTGAACGGAACGGTCAGCACCGCAACGGTATCGGGGTTCTCCTTGTTCAACACGTTGACCGGCGCGGCACTGCAGCGCGAGACGAATTCCGGCGAACTGCGATCGGTCGCGAAGCAGCCCATCTGTTCGGTGGCGGTGATCGGATCCACCAGCGGCGTCTTGTGATCGACGAGGTTCAGATCGTTCAGCTTCGAAACCACACCACCGACGGCCGCGCGCTGGGATGCGTCGGTGAGTTTCTGCCCCGGTGCCGCCCCGAAGACATAGGTACCGGTGACCGCCTCGAAACTGAACGCCTGCGACATCCCCGGGAAGTGTTTGTCCATGATCTCGGTGGCGCGTTCCGACGGCAGATTCGGGATCGTGAAGTCGTCGTTCATCGGCTTCTTCAACTGCGTGCCGAGACTGCCGATGATCAGGAACAGGATCAGCCAGACCGGGAGCACGATCCACTTGTGCCGAAAGGCGAACCTTCCCCACCGATACAGATACACGGACACGAGGCGCTCCTAGTGGTCGCGGGCCTCGATTGGCGCTGACTGCGAACCGGGGCCGGTCGCTGATCGAGCTGTGCGGTTGCCGGCACACTCGCCGGTACCGTCGGTCCGCCGAGTGGCCGAGCTGGAGAGCATCAGGTTCGAGTCTGCTGTGTCGTTGCTGCAAGATCAAGATCTTTGCGGTCCGAGATCCCCTGGACCGGATACGGCACGAGCCCCCATCCGCTGTTCGGATGAGGGCTCGTGCCGTGGTTCGCGGATCAGCCGACCGGGACCGGCTCCTTCTCCGCCGCGGTGTCGCGGTCACGCTGCTGCAGCTCGCGCAGCTTGGTGCCCTCGACATCGATATCGGGCAGGATCCGGTCCAGCCACTTCGGCATCCACCAGGCCCACTTGCCCAGCAGGACCAGCAGCGACGGAATCAGGACCATCCGCACCAGGAAGGCGTCGAACAGCACGCCGGCCGCCAGTGCGAAGCCCATCGACTTCGCGGTCACGTCGGACTCCAACATGAATCCGCCGAAGACGGAGATCATGATGATGGCCGCGGAGGTGACCACGCGAGCGCCGTGGTGGTAACCGGACACCATGGCCTCCTTCGGGGATTTGCCGTGCACGTATTCCTCTCGCATCCGGGTCACCAGGAACACCTGGTAGTCCATGGCGAGGCCGAATACCAAGCCGATCAACATGATCGGCAGGAAGCTCACGATCGGATGCTGGTCGCCGATCAGGCCGAGCTTGTCCTGCTGGAAGATCAGCACGGTGGCGCCGAAGGTGGCCGCCATCGACAACAGGAATCCCAATGCGGCGGTCAGCGGCACCAGAACCGAGCGGAACACCAGTACCAGCAGGATGAACGCCGCGATCGCCACGATCGTCATGTACGGCACGATCTTGCCGAGCAGGGCATTGGACACATCGGCGTAGATGGCGGTCGAGCCGGTGATGCCGTACTCCATACCGTATTTCGCCTGCAGGTCCGACTCTGCGTCCCGGGCATGTTTCACCAGGTCCTGGGTTTCGGAGTTGTTCGGGCCGTGATCGGGTACCGCGGTCAACTGGGCGCCGGTGCTGTTCACATAGTCCGGAGTCTTCTGCGGCGTGAGCTTGTTCGTCGACGGCATGGTCACGAAGTCCATGCCCTGGTAGCCGGCCAGCTTGTCGTGCAGGGCCATGACGGCCTCCTGACGCTGCTCCGGCTTGACCTTGGTCAGATCCGCGACCACCAGCAGGGTGCCGTTGCTGCCCTCGCCGAACCCTTCGGTACGCAGGTCGTAGGCCTTACGAACCGTGGTGGTCTTGGGCTGGCTGTCCTCACCGGGGAGGCCGAGGCTCAGATTCACCGCGGGTGCGGCGAGCAGGCCGAGCACGATCACGCTCGCGCCGAGGGTCACCCACGGTGCCTTGGCGATCAGCCGGGCGAAACGCTTGCCGTTGGTGACGGCGTCGTCGTCCTCGGTGTCGGTCCGCGCGACCAGCGGCAACTTCGGCTTGAACAGGAAGCGGCCGAAGGCGCCCATCATCGCGGGCAGCAGGGTCAGCGCGACCAGGATCGCGAACAGCGCGGCCAGCGCGCCGCCCAGACCCATCCAGGTGAGGAAGCTGACGCCGACGATGCTCAGGCCGCACAGCGCGATGATGACCGTCATACCGGCGAAGACCACCGCGGAACCGGCAGTGCCGATGGCGACGCCCGCAGCCTCTTCCGGCGAATCCTGCACGGCGAGTTCATGTTTGTAGCGCGAGACGATGAACAGCGCGTAGTCGATCGACAGCGCGATACCGATCATCGCCGCCAGCACGGTGGTGAAGTTCGGGATGTTGGCGATCGAGGTGCCGGCCATGATCAGCGAGGACGCCATGCCGACACCCACGATGCCGGTCAGAATCGGCACGAACGCCGCGATCAGCGCGCCGAAGGCGATCATCATCACGATGAAGGCGACGGCGTAACCGATCATTTCCGACTGTCCGCCCGGCGGCGCCTGCTCGGTGGCGATGGTGCCGCTGATCTCCACGTCCAGTCCGGCCGCGCGCGCCTCGTCGGCGACCTTGTATGCCTGGTCCCGATCGGCCTTGGTGATATCGGAGAACGACTTGATCTTGAACGGCACGCTGAAGTAGGCGACGGTATCGGCATTGTTGTTCTTGCCGAGCACGTTCAGCGGCGCCAGGCCGCATTTCGCGACGAAGTTCGGGTCGGTGCGATCACCGGAGGTGCAGCCGATCGCCGTCGTCGCGGCGACCGGGTCGGTCAGCAAACCCCGACGTTGCGGGTCGGGGTCCTGCGCATTGATCTTGGACTTGTCGACGATGTCGAGGTTGTTGATCTTCTCGACAAGCGCGGTGAGTGCCTTGTGATTGTCCGGATCGGTGAGCTTGCCGTGGCTGGCCGCGGCGACATATGTGCCGGTCACCGCGTCGAATTTGAAGGCGGCCGATTGTCCAGGAAATTCCCTGTCCAGGATGTCGGTGGCCTTCTGCGAGGGCAGATTGGGCATGTTGAAGTCGTCCTGGCTCTGCTTCTTCAGCCCGACGCCGACGGCGCCCACGATCACGAAGATCAGCAACCAGACCGGTAGCACGATCCATTTTCGGCGGAAGGCGAACTTCCCCCACCGATAGAGGTACACGGACACGCGGTATCTCCTAGCGATAGCTGATTTGCGGTGCTGAGTTCAGGCCCCGTAGACAGCACTACTGCGGACGCCGCACTGCGATCCGCCTCCATCGACGCTTTCTGCCTACCGTGCGGTAGGTAGACTACCCAATCGCTAAGCGGAGGAACAACCTCGATTTTCGGGGCGTGCCCTCCGCTTCGATCGGTTGATGAGAGGATCATCGCATGAGCGCCCGAAGTACCTCAGGAACCGTTGTCGCAGGTCAGAGCACCAAGGACGCGATTCGTGAGGCGGCGATCCGGCTTTTTTCGAACAAGGGTTTCGAGCAGACGAGCCTGCGCGAGGTCGCGGATGCGGTGGGAATCACAAAGGCGTCGCTCTACTATCACTACGCGTCGAAGCTCGATCTGCTGCTCGCGATCATCGAACCGATCTTCGACGACATGAAGCTCGTGGTCGACGAACTCGACGGTGTGACCTACAGCCCGGCGGGCGCTCGGGAGGTGCTGAATCGCCAGCTCCGGACCCTGTTACGACATCGCACCGCGGGCGCGATGTGCGTGCGCGACACCGTGGCCATCCTCAACGCGATCGGAGATCGGCATCCGGACATGTTCGATATGCACCGGCGATTGTGTGTCTGGCTGGCCGGACCCGACCCCTCGCACGAGGCGCAATTGCGTGCCAGCGCCGCCCTGGAGGTGCTGGGCACGGCGCTGTGGTCGAACGAGCTCGTGCCCGATGCCGGTGACGAGGTGATCGAGCGGGTTTTGATCGAGGCCGCTCTCGGTGTGCTGAACGGACCGGGTGGACAGCGCTAGTGCACATCTCGGCGAGGATCGACTACGCGGTCCGCAGCCTGTTGGAAATCGCTCGCGCGCAACCGAATTCGGTGAAGGCGGAGACGATCGCCACGGCGCAGGACATTTCCCCGAAGATTCTGGAATCCATTGCGGCGCAACTGCGCCGGGCCGATCTGGTGGTCAGCCGGCGCGGCCCCGACGGCGGGTACCGGCTGGCTCGCGCGGCCGGTGAGATCAGCATCGCCGACGTGATCCGCGCGGTCGAGGGGCCGCTCGCCTCGGTGCGCGGGCAGCGTCCCGAGGATGTGGTGTATTCGGGGGTGGCCGAACCGCTGCAGCGGGTGTGGATCGCGCTGCGGGTCAATATCCGGGCGGTGCTGGAACAGGTCTCGATCGCGGATATCGCCACCGACGAACTGCCGGATTTCATCGCGAACCTGGTGTCCGATCCCGGTGCCTGGACGCGACGGCCCGCGCCCGTCCCGCCCGGCGTCGACGCCTAGGCCGGAGGTGAGGACTGTGCCGGTCGAGCCGGTTTCGCGGGTGTGCGGGCCGGCTTTCGCCGAGCGAAAAATCTTGCCGCCACCGCCCCGGAATGACGGTAGCCTGCACCCATCATGTTGATCAGGTTGCTGCGCGCCTTTCTCGCCCCCTACCGCACCCAGTTGGTGGGGGTTGTTGTGTTGCAGCTCATCTCCGTCATCGCGATGCTCTATCTGCCCAGCCTGAACGCCGACATCATCGACAACGGCGTCACCAAGGGTGATATCGGTTACATCTGGACCACCGGTCTGTGGATGCTGCTGGTGTCGGGCGTGCAGATCATCGCCTCGGCGAGTTCGGTCTATCTGGGCGCACAGGCCGCGATGGGTGCGGGGCGGGAAATGCGCGCGGCACTGCTGCACCGGGTGGGCACCTTCTCCGCCCGTGAGGTGGGCATCTTCGGCGCGCCGTCGCTGATCACCCGCAACACCAACGATGTGCAACAGGTGCAGCTGCTGGTCGTGATGAGCGTGACCATCCTGGTGATGGCGCCGATCATGTGCATCGGCGGCATCGTGATGGCGCTGCGCCAGGACCTCGGACTCTCCTGGATCCTGCTGGTCGCGGTGCCGGTGCTCGGCCTGACGATGGCGCTGATCATCTCCCGGATGGTGCCCGGGTTCCGGCGCGTGCAGGAGCGCATCGACTCGGTGAACCGAGTGCTGCGCGAGCAGATCACCGGTATCCGCGTGGTGCGGGCGTTCGTGCGCGAGCGCTACGAATCGCAGCGCTTCGGCGTGGCCAACGACGAGCTGACCTCGGCCTCGCTGTTCGTGGGCCGGTTGGCCGCGCTGATGTTCCCGGCCGTGATGTTGATCAGCAACGTGACCACGGTCGCGGTGATCTGGTTCGGCGGGCATGCCATCGACTCCGGCAGTATGCAGATCGGTTCGCTGACCGCGCTGCTGTCCTACATCATGCAGATCCTGATGGCGGTCATGATGGCCTCCTTCCTGGCGATGATCGCTCCGCGCGCGGCGGTCTCGGCCGAACGCATCGCCGAGGTCCTGGAAACCGACTCCTCGGTGCTGCCGCCGGCACAGCCGCAGACCTTCGTCGCCGATCCGGGGACGGTCGAGCTGGTCGGCGCCGAATTCGCGTTTCCGGGCGCCGCGGAACCGGTGCTGCGAGATATCAGCTTCCGGGTCTCGCCCGGGCAGACCACCGCGATCGTCGGTTCCACCGGATCCGGTAAGACCACGCTGATCAATCTGATTCCGCGGCTGATCGACGTCACCTCCGGCGTGGTGCGGGTCGGCGGCACCGATGTGCGGCAGGTGGATATGGATCTGCTGCGCTCGCAGATCGGGCTGGTGCCGCAGAAGGCCTATCTGTTCTCCGGGACCATCGCGGAGAACCTGCGCTACGGCGATCCCGAGGCGACCGACGAACAGCTGTGGCACGCACTGGAAATCGCGCAGGCCGCCGACTTCGTGCGGGCCATGCCCGAAGGGTTGCGGACCCCGGTCGCCCAGGGTGGCACCACCGTCTCGGGCGGCCAGCGGCAGCGGCTCGCCATCGCGCGCGCCCTGGTGAAGAAGCCCAAGATCTATCTGTTCGACGACTGCTTCTCCGCACTCGACGTCGCCACCGACGCCCGGGTGCGCGACGCGCTGCGGCCGGAGACGCGCGAATCCGCGGTGATCACCGTAGCCCAGCGCGTGTCGACCATCCGCGACGCCGACCAGATCGTCGTCCTCGAGGACGGTGCCATGGTCGGCCTCGGCACCCACGAACAGCTGTTGCGCGAATGCGAGGAGTACCGGGAGATCGTGGAATCGCAGTTCAGTCCGGAAGAGGCGGCGCGATGAGCTACCTTGGCGCAGCCGCTCATCGGGCCGCCCCGGGTGCGGGTGTCCCGCAGAACACAGCAGGCGGCGCGATGAGCTACCTTGGCGCAGCCGCTCATCGGGCCGCCCTGGTGCGGGTGTCCCGCAAGACACAGGAGGCGGCGCGATGAGGCCAGGGGCGCCGATGCCGGGTGCTCCCGGGCAGAAAGCGAGATCGTTCGGCCCGACGCTGAAGCGGTTGTTGCGCCGCCTGGCTCCGGATCGGACGGCCGTCGTGGCCATCCTGGTGCTGGCCGTCGCCTCGGTCGTCATGAACACCCTGGGGCCGCAGATCCTCGGTAAGGCGACCAACCTCATCTTCGACGGCGTCGTCAGCAAGCAGTTGCCGGCGGGGCTGACCAAGGATCAGGCGGTGGCGTCCCTGCGTGCGCAGGGCCAGGACCGGCTCGCGGACATGATGTCCTCGATGAACATCAACCCCGGCCACGGCGTCGACTTCGGCGCGGTGGGCCAGGTGCTGACCCTGGTTCTGGTGCTCTACGTGCTGGCCGCGCTGTTCAACTGGCTGCAGGCGTATCTGCTGGCCACGGTGATCAACCGCGCGGTGCAGCGGCTGCGCAGCGAGGTGGAGGACAAGATCCACCGGCTGCCGCTGAGCTATTTCGATACCAACGCCCGCGGCGATGTGCTCTCCCGCGTGACCAACGACGTCGACAATGTGGCGCAGAGCCTGCAGCAGACCATGAGCCAGCTGGTCATGTCGGTGCTGTCGGTGATCGGCATCCTGATCATGATGTTCTGGATCTCGCCGCTGCTGGCGGTGATCGCGCTGCTCACGGTCCCGGCCGCGGTGGTCGTCACGGCCCGGATCACGAAGCGGTCGAAACCGCATTTCGTCGATCAGTGGAAGTACACCGGCCTGGTCAACGCGCAGGTCGAGGAGGCCTTCACCGGCCACGAGGTGGTCACGGCGTTCGGCCGCATCCGCGAGGTCGGCGAGGAATTCGACAAGCGCAACGACAAGCTCTATCAGGCCAGCTTCAAGGCGCAGTTCATCTCCGGGCTGATCATGCCGGTGATGATGTTCATCGGAAACCTGAACTACGTGCTGATCGCCGTGGTCGGCGGTCTGCGCGTGGCCTCGGGCAGCCTGTCGCTGGGTGAGGTGCAGGCCTTCATCCAGTACTCGCGCCAGTTCAGCCAGCCGCTCACGCAGATCGGTTCGATGATCAATCTGCTGCAGTCGGGCGTCGCGTCAGCCGAGCGGATCTTCGAAATCCTCGACGCCGACGAGCAGGTTCCCGATCCGCGCGAGGAGGATCCGCGCCCGATCGATCGCGGCCGGGTCGAATTCGACGCGGTGTCGTTCCGCTACGAGCCCGACAAGCCGGTGATCGACGATCTGTCGCTGGTCGCCGAGCCCGGCCACGTGGTCGCCATCGTGGGCCCGACGGGTGCCGGTAAGACGACGCTGGTCAATCTGCTCGAGCGGTTCTACGAGCTGGATTCCGGCGCGATCACCATCGACGGGGTCGACATCACCGGCATCGGCCGCGACCGGCTGCGCTCGCGGATCGGCATGGTGCTGCAGGACACCTGGTTGTTCGGCGGCACGATCCGCGAGAACATCGCCTACGGCAACCCGGAGGCGAGCGAAGAGGAGATCCTCGCGGCCGCCCGCGCCGCCTACGTGGACCGCTTCGTCCATTCGCTGCCGCTGGGTTACGACACGGTGATCGACGAGGAGGGCTCCGGAGTCAGCGCCGGTGAGAAGCAGCTGATCACCATCGCCCGCGCCTTCCTGGCCAAGCCGACCATCCTGATCCTCGACGAGGCCACCAGTTCGGTCGACACCCGCACGGAGTTGCTGGTGCAGCAGGCGATGGCCGCGCTGCGCCGTGACCGCACCAGTTTCGTTATCGCGCACCGTCTTTCGACGATCCGCGATGCCGATCTGATCGTGGTGATGGAAGGTGGCCGCATCGTCGAGCAGGGCACCCACGAGCGGCTGCTGGCCGCGCGCGGCGCCTACTTCCGCCTTTACAACGCGCAGTTCACCGGCGCGGCGGTCGATCAGGATCTGGTCGACGAGGAGACGCTGGACGTGGTGTAAGGGCCGTGGTCACCGGCCTGGCAGGATAGCGGCGTGTCCGATCCCGACCAGTTCTCCTTCACCGTCGGTACGTCGCTACCGGGGCGTCGCGACGGCGGGCCGTCTGTCAGGCACGGCCGCACCGGTGTGATCACCACGCCGCACGGGCAGATCGCCACTCCGGCGTTCATTCCGGTCGGCACCAAGGCCACGGTCAAGGCGGTCCTCCCGGAGGCGATGGCCGAGATCGGCGCGCAGGCCCTGCTCGCCAATGCCTACCACCTGTATCTGCAGCCGGGATCCGACATCGTCGACGAGGCGGGCGGCCTGAGCCGGTTCATGAACTGGCCGGGTCCCACCTTCACCGACAGCGGCGGCTTCCAGGTGATGTCGCTCGGCGTCGGCTTCAAGAAGGTGCTGGCCATGGAGGCCGTCGGCGTGCAGAGCGACGAGGTGATCGCGAAGGGTAAGGAGCGGCTGGCCGTGGTCGACGACGACGGCGTCACCTTCCGCTCCCATCTGGACGGATCCAGCCATCGGTTCACCCCCGAGGTGTCGATGGGGATCCAGCACCGCCTCGGCGCCGACATCATGTTCGCCTTCGACGAACTGACCACGCTGTTCAACACCCGTGGCTATCAGGAGAAGTCGCTGCGCCGCACGCACGAGTGGGCGCAGCGCTGCATCGACGAACACGAGCGGCTCACCGCCGCACGCGCGCACCGGCCGTATCAGGCGCTGTTCGCGGTGATCCAGGGTGCGCAGTACGAAGACCTGCGCCGCAAGGCCTGCCGCGATCTGGACGCGATGCGGGGAAGCGGCGGAACGGGTTTCGACGGTTACGGCATCGGCGGCGCGCTGGAGAAGGCCAATCTCGGCACCATCGTGGGCTGGTGCTGCGACGAACTGCCGGCGGAGAAACCGCGGCATCTGCTGGGTATCAGCGAACCCGAGGACTTCTTCGTGGCGATCGAGAACGGCGCCGACACCTTCGACTGCGTCAATCCGTCCCGCGTCGCGCGCAATGCCGCGATCTATGTGGCGGCCGGCCGATTCAACATCAACACCAGCCGGTTCCGCCGCGATTTCACCCCGATCGACGACACCTGCGACTGCTACACCTGCGCTCACTACACCCGTGCCTACATCCATCACCTGTTCAAGGCGAAGGAGATGCTCGCCGCGACGCTGTGCACGATTCACAACGAGCGCTTCACGATTCGGCTCGTGGACGATATCCGCGCGAGCATCGAGGGCGGCTACTACGACGACTTCAAGGCGGAGTTCCTGGGACGGTGGCAGGGCCGGATCCGCTTCGACTGAAACGAAACGGCCCCGCCTCGCGCCCGGTTCCGCGTCAGCTGTAGAGCGCCGGCTTGTCCAGCGGTGCGTAGCTGGGTTCGTGCTTCTTCAGATAGGCGATGCAGCGGTAGCTGATCGGCATGATCAGCACCTCGCACAGCGTCTTCCACACGAAGCCGACGATCACGTAGTTGATGAACGCGCCCCACGTGTTGATCCCGATGGCCGTCGCCGCGATCGAGCAGAACACCAGCGTGTCACCGAATTCACCGGCGACGGTCGAGCCCAGCAGCCGCGCCCACAGATGCTTCTCCTTGGTGCGCTCCTTGATCAGCACCAGCGTCATCGAGTTCAGGAACTGGCCCACCACATAACCGGCGAGCCCGGCCGCGACGAGTTGCGGCGTGGTCCCGGCGACGGTGCGGAACGCGTCCTGATTGTCGTAGAACCCGGCCGCCGGCAGGCCGATCGCGATCCAGAAGCAGACCACCATCAGAATCAGCATGCCGAAGCCGTAGTAGATGGTGCGGCGGGCGGCCTTGAAGCCGTACACCTCGCTCAGCACGTCGCCGATCACATAGGCGAGGGGGAACAGGAAAAATGCTCCGTCGGTGGTGATCGGCAGGATTTCGATGGGTCCGAGGGACACCTCGTGCCCGGTGAAGAACTGCACGCCCTTGGTCGCGCAGATGTTGGAAATCATCAGCGTCGCCGTGAACAAGGTCACGATCAACGTGAAGGGACCCCCCGCGGCCTGCGCGAATGCTGCGTGTTCGACCGCGGGGCGTCCAGACTCCCCGGTCGGTGTCGTTTCTTGTGTCTCACTCACGACCTGTGCACGATACCGGCAACCCGGCCCGGTGGAATAGGCTGGACCGATGACGAATCCCGGCGATTCCGACGAATGGTGGAAACAGTACGGCGGCGAAGGTGTCTCGTCCGATTCGGGCGGCCACCAGTCGGTTCCGCCGACCCCGCCGCAGCAGCCCACCCCGCCGCCCAATCCGCAGGCCGGATACTCCTCGGCCCCGCATCAGCAGTCGTCTCCCTACCAGCAGCCGACCCCGCCGCCGCAACAGCAGCAGTCCTACCCGAGCTATCCGCAGCAGCAGCCCTACGGTCAGCCCGGCTACGGCTATCCGGCCGCGACGCCGTATCAGCCCTACGGCTACGCGGCGCCGCAACAGGGCACCAACGGCCTGGCGATCGGTTCGCTGATCGCGTCGATCCTGGGACTGTGCACCTGTATCGGATCGATCGTCGGGATCATCCTGGGTGTGATCGCGCTGAATCAGATCAAGGAGCGCGGCGGTCAAGGCCGCGGTATGGCGCTCGGCGGAATCTGGGTCGGTGCCGTCGGCATCGTGCTCACCATCGTGTGGGTGATCGTCAACGTCGCGGCCGCGAACTGGTAGGAGCCGGGCGGGAGCAGCAGTGCGTCCGGATCGCCGGACGCACCGTCGCCGGATCAGCTGTGGCGCAGCGGATCCGGATGTTCGGGGTCCAGAATCCACGGTTCGTGCGGCACCGTCGCCGGAGTGAACTGATCCAGTAGCGCGCGCGGCGTCTCACCCCGCAGGCCGAGCGAGGCCGCGAGCAAGGTGAAAACCTGACGCGGCGTCTCGCCGAGAGCGGTTCTGTCGCGCAGGGTTACGGCACCGTCGCGCTTGGCCAGCCGCGCGCCCTCGGTGTTGAGCACCAGCGGGACGTGCGCGTAGGAGGGTACGGCGAATCCGAGGACCGTGGCCAGATAGGCCTGCCGCGGTGTCGAGGGCAGCAGATCGTCACCGCGAACGACCTGGTCGAAGCCCTGGCCCGCATCGTCCACCACAACCGCGAGGTTGTAGGCCGCCGTTCCGTCGCCGCGACGCAGCACGAAATCGTCGACCAGCCCGCGATACCGGCCGTGGATTTCGTCGACGATCTCGAATTCCGTGGTCTGCGAGCGCAGCCGCAGTGCGGCGGGGCGACCCTCGGCGCGCTTGGCCGCCCGCTGTCCCTCGCTCAGGTCGCGGCAGGTTCCCGGATAGGCGCCCATCGGCCCGTGCGGTGCGGAGACGGCCTTCTGAATCTCCTTTCGCGTGCAATAGCACTCGTAGGTCATGCCGGCCGCGCCGAGCCGCTCGATCGCCGCCGCATACTGCGGGGTGCGATCCGATTGCCGGACCACCTGGCCGTCCCAGTCCAGCCCGATCGCGGCCAGATCTTCGAGCTGACGCTGCTCCGCACCCGGCCGCACCCGGTCCAGGTCCTCGATCCGCAGCCGGAAATTGCGTGCGGTGCTGCGGGCGAACAACCACGCCAGCAGGGCGGTGCGGAGATTGCCCAGATGCAGGTCACCGGAGGGGCTGGGGGCGAAGCGACCCGCCCCGGCGGTATGCGGGATCATCCGCGCAGCCGGGGGCACAGCGCGTCCTCCGGAATGTCGCGGCCGGCCTCCAGATCCGCCAGCAGACCCTCGGCATGTGCGACGAGCCCGGTCGAATCGATACCGTACGGCGGCGACGGCGCGGCCGACAACCGGCCGATCGCCCGCTCGAGCAGGGTGCGAGCACCCTTCGGATTACCGCGCTGGATGTGGGTGATGCCGACGGCGTACTGCGCCAGCCCCTGCCACAGCATCCTTTCCGCGAACGGTCCGTTCTTCCATGCGGCCTCCAGCACCTCGTGTGCGTTGAAGGCCAGTCCCTCGTTGAGGAGGCGCTGGGCATAGTCCAGGGTTTCGTCCGGTGGGAGGTCGAGATCATCCGGAATCCGGGCGACGCCGACGCTACCGGGCGGTAGTGGTCGCCCGAACCGGTCTCGAGGACGGGCATTTCGGGCGTGTCCGGCATCGTCGCGATCTCGTTCCACCACTACTCCATGATCCATACCGAGCAACCGCACGGTTTATCCGGGGCGTAGTGCGGCCGTGCCCGAGCGAATTTCGCGACCCGGTTTTGTTTAGCGGATCATTCTCCTGTCATTTGGCAATTCCCCCGCTATTAGTGAACGGGAATTATTTAGCGCAATTCGAGTGGTTGAAAGTGAAAAGACGCGGGACATGGATTGTGGGTGCTGCTAGGGTGCTCTCCCGGGGTCAACGCGAGCGCGCACCATGGCGGTGTGTACCTCGTGGCCCATTCTGTTCATCGAGTAGTTCGTGCCTATGACCAGGCGCATCGTGGAGCCGTCGAGTCTCGAGAAACCCGGGTCCGGCGACGAGGGAAGCATGATTGTCGCGTTATCTACGGCGGTAAAGGAGAGGTTGAGGTGAAGGTTGATTCGACCGGTGCGGTGTGGCGCAAGAGTAAATACAGCGGTCCCGATGGAAACTGTGTCGAGGTAGCTTTTCTGAGTGACGGCAATGTCGGGGTTCGCGATACCAAAGACTGCGGCAGCGGGCCGATTCTGGCTTTCACACCCGGCGAGTGGGATGCGTTCGTCTCGGGCGTGACCGACGGGAAGTTACGTCCCGCCTGACCCCGGGCGATCAGGTGATGGGCCCCGAGTCGATGCGACTCGGGGCCTTGTTGTGCCGGTCGATGCGGCCGATCCCGGGTGCCGATGGATCTCGGTGGGTGCGGGATATGTGGACGGTTGTGGATATCGTCGGCGGGTGGATCTACTGACCCCGCAGGATGCCACCAGGTTCTGGCTGTCGCGCCGGGCCTGCAACGACCTGTTCCTGCTCTACTGCTTCGACGACGCCGGATGGTCCGCCGACGCGCTGCGGGCGGCGGTGATCGCGCGCAGCGCCGAAATCCCGGAGTTGAGCGTCTGTGTCCGGGAGCACCGTTTCGCTTATCCGGCCTGGGAGCCTGCGGATTTCGACGAGGCGCAGGTCGTGGTCCACACGTCCGAGGAGCCGCTGTGGACGACTGTGGAAGCCTCGCTGGGGGAGATTCTGGCGCACTCGGTCCCGGCGCGGCGATACACCTGGCGGATCCATCTGTATCGCGGCGTGCGAGACGCGCCGGGCGGATCGGGGCCCGCACTCGTTGTGGTGCTGCAGCTTTCGCATGCGCTGGCGGACGGAAAACGGGCCGCGCAGATCGCGCGCGAGTTGTTGCGGGGCTCGGACGCGGCAGCTCGCGGGATCGCCGAACCGGGTGACGGTTCGGATCGCGTCGGATCGTCCATCGGCGCGATGGTCGATCGGCATCACGGCCGCCGGGCGCGAGCCCGGTTCGCGTCATCTGTGGAAACCCTTGCGGTCGAAGCCCTGGCGCTTCTTTCGTTCCTGCCCGGCATGGCCCGCACGGTGCGGCGGGGATTCGTCGCGGCAGGTGCGGACAGGGAATTGAACAGCCTCGCCGAGGCGGGAGAGATTCCCCCCGCGGCACCGAATTTCGCGCCGACCCGGCTGAACCGCCCGCCGGCGCCGGAGCATCGGGCCGTCCGTGTGATCGCGGGGGAGAGCCTGCACGTTCCCGGCTATACGGTCACGGTCGTCGCGCTGACCGCGATCTCCGTCGCGATGAGTCGATACCTCGCCGCCCGCGGCGAATCCGCCGACCCGTTGGGCGCGCAGGTCTCGATGGCCCTGCCTGTGGTGACCGATCGAAAAGCTGTCCCGCACAACAACTATCGCGACCTCGGTGTCGATCTGTGTGTCGCTGAACCGGACCTGCGGCTGCGGGCGCGCCGCATCGCCGCGGCGCTGGCCGAACGACGGATCCGCGCCACCCATCCGCTGCAGTCCGCGCGTGACCGCGTCACCGACGCGATCCCGGCCCCGGTTCTCCGTCGCGATATCGCCGGCTATCCCTTGGATCTGGTTCCCGACCGGATCTCGGGCCACACCGTGCTCTCCAGCGTCCACCGGGGCGAGGCGGATCTGTCGATCGCCGGCGGCGCGGTCCGCTTCACCGCCGGTTTCCCCGCCCTCGGCGCGGTGATGCATCTGACCCACGGCCTGCACGGCCTCGGAACGACGGTGACCCTGTCGGTCCACGCCGATCCCCAGGTGGTGGATGTGGACGATTACGTCCGCCTCTTGCGTGGCGCGGTCCGTGAGGTCGGTACGCGGCTGACCGCCGACTGATTGCGGAAGAGGCTGGTGCACCTCTTTCCATATTCAATATATAGCGGAGTGGGGGGCTTGCGGCAAGGCCCCGGTCGTGCCGCACAATGGCCCGCCGAGGCCGTGTACCTGCGAAAACGAGAGGAGACCCGCAGCGGCCGAGACGGACACGGGTGTCCACATGAACCATGTCGAGCCAGGGAAATGAGGGACACATGTCGGAACCGGGGTATCAGGACGAGTTGCGGGCCGAACAGGACTACGTGTCCGGGCTCTACGCACGCCTCGACGGCGAGCGCGCCGAGGCGAAGGGCCGCTACAGCGCGGCGTTGCGCGGCAACGGTGATGCGCTGGTGGACCGCGATGTGGAGGTGCGCACGCTGGCGCGTGAGGTGAAGCGCTTGGATGTAGCCGACAACGGGCTGTGTTTCGGCCGATTGGACAGCGATTCCGGCGAGCGGTCCTATATCGGCCGGATCGGGCTCTTCGACCGGAGCAACGACTTCGAGCCGTTGCTGCTGGACTGGAGGGCTCCGGCGGCACGGGCCTTCTACACCGCCACCGCCGCCAGCCCGGAGCGGATGCGGCGGCGCCGGCAGTTCCATTCCCGCGGCCGCCGCGTCGTCGACTACACCGACGAGATCTTCGGCCGTCCGGGCGCCGGGGAACGCGGGGATGCGGCGCTGCTCGCGGCCGTCGACGCGCCTCGCGGCGAGGGCATGCGCGACATCGTGGCCACCATCCAGGCCGAACAGGACGAGATAATCCGGTTCGATCATCCCGGCGTGCTGGTGGTCGAGGGCGGACCCGGTACCGGCAAGACGGTGGTGGCGCTGCATCGTGTCGCCTATCTGCTCTACACCCAGCGCGAGCAGATGGAGCGCCACGGCGTTCTCGTGGTCGGACCCAATCCGGCCTTTCTGCGTCATATCGACCGGGTGCTGCCGTCGCTCGGCGAAACCAACGTCGTCTTCACCACCACAGGCGATCTGGTGCCGGGCCTGCACGTCACCGCCGAGGACACTCCGGACGCGGTGCGCATCAAGGGTTCGCTGCGCATGCTGGATGTGCTCGCCGCCGCGGTCGCGGACCGGCAGTGCTTGCCGGCGGAACCGCTGACCATCGAATTGACCGATGTCACCGCGCGTATCGATGCGGCGACCGCGGAATGGGCGCGCGAGGAGGCGCGCACCAGCGGTCTGCCGCACAACGAGGCGCGTGCGGTGTTCCGCGAGATCGTCACCTACGTGATCACCGAGCGCGCGATCGCGCGGATCGGCAAGGGCTGGATCACCCGCGACGACCGGAAGGCGTGGGAGAACCTGCGCGCCGACCTCGTCGCCGAGCTCGCCGAGAGTGAGCAGTTCGGTGCCGCACTCGAACAGCTCTGGCCCGTGCTCACCCCGGAAACGCTGCTCGCCGAGCTGTATTCGTCGTCCGAGCGGTTGCGAGCGACAGGCGCCGACCCGGCCCTCCGGCGTGCCGACGGCGCCGCGTGGACGGTGTCGGACGTACCGCTGCTCGACGAACTGGTCGATCTGCTGGGCCGGGAGAAGCCGGCGGACGACACCGTGGAACGTGAACGTGCGGCCGAAGCCCGATATGCCGCAGGGGTTTTGGAGCTCATGACCGGCCGCGAGGATTCGATGGACGACGAGGACCACCTCTTCGCCACCGACCTGCTCTACGCCGAGGACCTCGCCGACCGATTCGCCGATCGCGATACCCGTGATCTGGCCGAACGCGCCGCCGCCGACCGGGATTGGACCTATCGCCACATCGTGGTCGACGAGGCTCAGGAGCTCTCCGAGATGGACTGGCGGGTGCTGATGCGGCGGTGTCCGGGCCGCTCCTTCACCGTGGTCGGCGACCTCGCCCAGCGTCGTTCGACCGCCGGCGCGACATCGTGGGACGCCATGCTCGAGCCCTATGTTCCCGGCCGGTGGCGCTACCGCTCCCTGACGGTGAACTACCGTACGCCGGCCGAGATCATGGCGGTCGCGGCGGCGGTGCTCGCCGAATTCGCGCCGGGTGCGCGGCCACCCGAGTCGGTGCGCGCCTGTGGCGTGCGGCCGTGGTCGCGCCGCGTCGACGAAAGCGAATTGACCTCCGCCATCGCGGATTTCGCTCGCGACGAGGAGGGTCGCGAGGGCACCGCCGTCGTGATCGGCCCGCCCGGCGTGCCCGGCACGGTTGCGGCATCGGAGACGAAGGGCCTCGAGTTCGATGCCGTACTCGTCGTCGAACCGGAGCGCATCCTGTCCGATGGGCCGCGGGGCGCGGCCGAACTCTACGTGGCCCTCACCCGCGCCACCCAGCGCCTCGGAGTTCTGCACCGAGACCCGCTGCCCACGGCACTCGCCGGTCTGGTCCCGGTCGCCGAGCCCGCGGCGGCCGGAAATCGCCGCTCCGCGTAGCGATGTGGCGGGCCGCTAATCCGGCGGCCCGCACCCGCCGCGCATGATCAACGCATGCGCCGGACACCATTGTGTGACCGGTAGCCGACTGCGCCCGTTCCCGGTGCGCAACTCGAATTCCACCAGCCCCAGCCATGTTCCGTCCGCCGCCCGCGCCCAGGCGTGCAGCCGCCCCGGAATTCGCCCGGTGATCTCGAGCCCGCCCGCCCGCACCTGCCCCGCCACCGCGTCGTGATCGGCCATCCGTGGATACGTGGGGATAGCGGCAGCCACGTCCACCAGCACCGGCATCGGCGGAACCACCACCCGATGCAGTGCGAACTCCCCCTTCTCCGGCCAATGTTCGAACATGTGTTCGATCATAAACCGAAGCGCCGACAAATAGCTCGCGGATTTGCCGGCCGCGTCGCAGTGTCACCGACTCCGGAACTCCAGTGCGTCCCGCGCGTCCGCCACCGGCCTCACAGCACGCAGCATCAGACCGCACGTCTCACCCAGCGCCCCCTACTCGGTCACCGTCCGCTCCCGCCCGCCGAAGCACATCGCCATGAACAGGTCGATCGCCGTATCGGCCCCCCGCCCCCGAATCGGCTCGATCACCACAACCGCCCCGTAAGCCCCTGCGGCGCGGGCGCATTCGGCGAGGATGGCTGCGGCGAGTTCGTCGTCCCAGTCGTGCAGGATGTCGGACAGAAGGTAGGCATCGGCACCGGTGGGGAGCGGATTGAAGAAGCTGCCCGCAACGGCGGATGCGCGGTCACTCAGGCCGGTCGCCGTGAATCGCTCGGTGGCGGCGGCGGCCGTCGGCGCCAGGTCCAGCACTCGTCCGCGCACGCCGGGATGCGCGCGGAGAATCGCCGTCAGTAGGGTGCCGTCGCCGCCGCCGACGTCGAGAACGTCGGGGAAGCGACTCCTGTCGAACCGCGCCGCGATCTGGTCCGCGTAAACCCGGAAGCGGCAATTCATCTGGGCGTCGAAGGACGTGCGCAGCGCGGGCTCGGCTTCCAGATCGGCCCAGAAATCACGTCCATACCTGCGCGGATAGGCGGGCCGGCCGGAAGTGATCGTGCTCAGCAGTTCCACGAAGGCCAGTTCGGCGCGCCCGCCCGCGCTGCCGATATCGAGCAGCAGCAGCGCGAACGGGTCGGGGGAGTCCGCGCTCATCTGGTTGCCGAGGCTCGTGGGCCGGTAGCGGCCGGACGCCGCTTCGTCGTCGAAGACGCCGATGGTGACCAGATGGTCGAGCAGTCGACGGAGCGCGGGAGCGGAGGTTCCCGTGCGAGCCGCCAGTTCTTCGGCGGTCGCGCCCGTGCTGCCCGCGTGGTCCACCAGCCGCAGCGTCGCGGCCACGCGGACGGCCATCGGTGTGGCCAGATCGGCCAGGGCGAGGATCGAGGCGGGTTGCTCCGGCGAATTCACCGGCCCAGACTATCCGGCAGACTCCCGGCGGCCATCGAATATCGTTGTGGCGCAGTGGTTGTGGGCCTCGTCGTTCAGCGGCTGACGGTGGTCTGCTGTTCGACGCGGGAGAGTTTCTCCGGGTTTCGGACCACGTAGAGGCCGGTGATCAGGCCGTCGTCGAGGCGCATTGCCACCACGTCGTCGATTCGTCCGTCGATCCGGACGATCAGTGCGGGGCAGCCGTTGATCTGGACCGCCTCGACGGTTGCCTCGGTGCGCAGTCGGGGCAGGCCGGTACGCAGGGCGCGGGCGACCCGGTCGGCGCCCGCGATCGGCCGCAGGACCGCCTGGACCACGCCGCCGCCGTCGCCGAGCAGCACCACGTCGGGAGCCAGCATGTCGACCAGATGCTGCAGGTCGCCGGTTTCGATGGCGTGCTGGAAGGCTTCGACGGCGCGGCGGGATTCGTCGGCGGACACCACGCCGCGGGGTCGGCGCGCGGCGACGTGAGCCCGTGCGCGATGGGCGATCTGGCGTACCGCGGCGGGCGTCTTGTCGACGGCCGCGGCGATCTCGTCGTAGCTCAGGTCGAACACCTCGCGCAGCACGAACACCGCTCGCTCCGTCGGTGCGAGCGTTTCCAGCACCAGGAGCATCGCCATCGACACGCTGTCGGCCAGTTCGACGTCCTCGGCCACATCGGGCGCGGTCAGCAGCGGTTCCGGCAACCACGGACCGACGTAGGACTCCTTGCGGCGGCCGAGCGTGCGGAGCCGGGTCAACGCCTGGCGGGTGACGATCCGGACCAGGTAGGCGCGCTGATCACGGACGTCGTCGAGGTCCACGTCCACCCAACGCAACCAGGTCTCCTGCAGGACGTCCTCGGCGTCGGCCGCCGAACCGAGCATCTCGTAGGCAACCGTGAACAGCAGATTGCGATGGGTGACGAACGCTTCGGTGGCGCCGTCGATGCGCTCGCTCATGGGGGCTCCTGTCCGTGCTGTCTCGACTCCGGCACACACGAGACGCTCGCCGGATCCGCCGCGTGACACCTCCTGCAAGTGATACGCGTCACTGCAGCGGTGATCTCGCGGCGATGGCCGGGGCGACCCACGCCGTGAGGTAGCGGCGCAGTTCCGGGCCACGCCGAGGCGGACGGCCCGGATCGACGACGAACGATTGCACGGTGCGAAGCATATGTTCGACGAGTTCGTCCAGATCGGCGCCGGACACTCCGGCCGCGGTCCAGTCGACGGCGAAGCGTTGCAGGATCGATCGTCCGAATGCCAGTGCGGTGTCGGAGGTTACGCCGGCGGAGAAGGCCCCGGCCCGCCCCGGAGTGAGCAGTAGGTTGAGGTACCGCTCGTGCGGCAGCCGCTCGAGGGTGTAGGCGATGCCCTCGACCACCGCCGTGGCGGGGTCGCGGATTCCGCTCAGATGTTCGGCCAGAACGTCGAGGAACTGCCCGGTCTGCGCGACGGCGGTCGCGGTCAGCAGGCTCTCGGCACTGGGAAAGTAGCGGTACACGGTCTGACGGGTGACGCCGAGGTCCCGGGCGACCTCGGCGATGCTGAAATCGCTGCCGGACCGGTCGATCGCGGTGCGGGCGGCGGCGAGGATCCGTGCGACGGCTTCGTCGTCGTCCGCGGGCGTCGCCCCCGCCCAGCCATGCGTGCGCACCGAATGCCCCATCCCTTCCTCGAAGCGTCGACGGTACCGATCCTGCCGAGAGGGCAGCACTCGGCTCTTGACCATACATATGGAACCAACTGTATGGTCGTCCGGAAGTACCGGAGAGAAGGAAGACCATGCCAGCCACGACGCCGCCCCGTCCGAAACAACTCGATTCCCCGCTGCTGCCCAAGATCTTCAAGATCGTGGGCCGTGCGCAGGTGTGGACCTATCGGCGCACCAGCGGCCGCATCGGCGGCAAGTGGCGCATCGGGGCCGGCTTCCGCAAACCGGTGCCGACCCTGCTGCTCGAACATCGCGGCCGGAAGTCGGGCGTGCTCTACACGACGCCGCTGCTCTACATCACCGACGGTCCGAATACGGTCATCGTCGCCTCACAGGGCGGCCTTCCCAAACATCCGCAGTGGTATCTCAATCTGCGCGCCGAGCCCGACACGCACATCCAGATCGGACGGGACCGCCGTCCGGTTCACGCCGTCACCGCCGACCCGCAGGAACGGGCCCGCCTGTGGCCGCTGCTCGTCGACGCCTATGCCGACTTCGACACCTATCAAGCGTGGACCGAACGCGAAATCCCCGTGGTCGTCCTGCGTCCCCGCCCGGACGGCCGCTGACGAGAAGTGCGACGGACGAAACAGAAACGCCCGCTACCACTGAGGTAGCGGGCGTTTCGTGGCGGAGGATAGGGGATTTGAACCCCTGAGGGCGTTAACCCAACCCGCGTTCCAGGCGAGCGCCATAGGCCACTAGGCGAATCCTCCGCAGAGCAATATACCGGGTGGACCCCCCGGAACAGCAAACCGGGCTATTTGTGCAGGCCGGCGAGGGCCTTCTCCAATTGCTCCTTGCAGGTGGTGCCGACGTCGGCGCTGTCGATGCTGCCCTCGGCCTGGATCCGCAGTTCCACTTTCACCGAGACGTTGGAGTCCAGGGCCGCGCAGGTGTAGTCGAGCGTCACGAAGCTCGAGTAGTTCTGCTGGTAGGCGGCGTAGTAGGCCTGGCTGCCGATGCCCGCGATATCGCCGGAGGTGCGGCCGCTGCCGGTGGTCTTGGTGTCGTAGTTCTTCCAGCTGTTGAACTGCGGATCGCTGTATTTGCTCTGGAAGTCGGCCTCGAGGTCGATATCGGAACCGTCGGTGCCGTACTTGCCGGCGCCGTCGTACCGGGCGCGGCAGGTCAGGTTGCCACCACCGAAGCTGGAGTCGGGTGCGCGTTCGGTGTGCTCGGGCGCGTCCTTGGGTGTGGGCGCCCACTTGCGCAGCACCGTGGCATCGATCAGCGAGCAGGCGTCGCTGACATTGGCCATCGAATAGTTGCCGTCGACACCCTTCTTGTCGCCGAGCGGTCCCTTACTTCCGCCCCCGCCACCGCCGGTGAGCGCGATCACGCCGATCACGATGCCGATCACCACGACCAGGCCGACCACGCCGCCGACGATCCACGGTGCGTTGTTCTTCTTGGGCGGCTGTGGATAGGCCGGCTGTTGCGCATAAGGCGGCGGGAACTGCTGCTGTGGATAACTCGGCACGGACGGTGGTGGCTGCTGTGCGTAGGGCTGCTGCGGGGCGCCACCGTGATAGGCGTCGAAACCCGCCCCCAGAACGGTCGGATCCGTGCCGGTCACCGGCCCGGGACGCCCACCCATGACGGTCGGATCGGTACCGGTGAGCGGCTGCTCCGGAGCCGCCGGCGTCGACCACCAGTGCACGGTTTCGTTGGGCGGATTGCCTTGCCCCGGATACTCGGGCCCACCGTGCGGTGGATTACTGCCTGTCACGTCTTTCCTCCGGTCCTGGCGCGGAAGCCCCCTCGAAAAATGTCGCAGGTGATCGTATCGACTCCGCCCGGATTCCACTCGAGTGGACAGTTGTGACTACACTGGCCGACGGATCCCGCGCGGCGCGCATCCTGTGAACTCCCCCAGGGCCGGAAGGCAGCAAGGGTCAACGGGCTCTGCCGGGTGCGCGGGGTCCCCTTTCTTTCCCGGGGGAAATATTCTTATCTGCCACGCGGCGCATCCGGCGAGTAACGTGGTCGGCTGGGTCGGCGCCAGAAGCGCACGATCCGTCAACCTGTTACCTCGCTGCTTGAAAGGCTGCTCAGGATGCCCCGGCAAACGCAGATCGGTTTGATGAGCCATGCGGAACTCGTATCGGAACACGAGACGCAGACCGCGAACTACGCGAAGCTCCAGACCGAGAAGCTCACGCTGGATCTGACGAGGGGTAAGCCCTCGCCGGAGCAACTCGACCTCTCCACCGGCCTGCTCGCCCTGCCGGGCGCCGACGACTACCGTGACGGCACCGGCACCGACTGCCGCAACTACGGCGGCCTGCACGGACTGCCGGAGTTGCGCGCGATCTTCGGTGAACTGCTGGGCATTCCGGTCGAGAACCTGCTCGCCGGCAACAACGCCAGCCTGGAGCTGATGCACGACGTGATCGTGTTCGCGATGCTGCACGGTACGGCCGACTCGCAGCGCCGCTGGGCCGACGAGCCGATCAAATTCCTGTGCCCGAGCCCGGGATACGATCGCCACTTCGGGATCACCGAATCGCTGGGCGTGCAGATGATTCCGATCGCCATCAACCATGACGGCCCGGACGTGCACGCCATCGCGGAGCTGGTCGCCGCCGACCCGCTGATCAAGGGTCTGTGGGCGGTCCCCAACTACTCCAACCCGACCGGCGTGAACTTTTCCGAAGAGGTTGTGCGCGAACTCGTTTCGATGCCCACCGCGGCGCCGGACTTCCGCCTGTTCTGGGACAACGCCTACGCGGTGCACCCGCTGACCGATACCGCCGCCCCGGTGTTCGACGTGCTCGGAATGGCCGCCGCGGCCGGAAACCCCAACCGGCCCTTCGTGTTCGCCTCCACCTCGAAGATCACCTTCGCCGGTTCCGGAGTCAGTTTCTTCGGCTCGTCCACCGAGAACCTCACGTGGTACCTGAAGTACGCCGCCAAGAAGAGCATCGGCCCGGACAAGGTGAACCAGCTGCGTCACCTGCGCTTCTTCGGTGATGCCGAGGGTGTGCGCCGGCATATGCAGGCCCACCGTGCGGTGCTGGAGCCGAAATTCAAACTGGTGCTGCGCATTCTGGAGGATCGTCTGGGCGCCTCGAAGGTCGCCTCCTGGACCGAGCCCAAGGGCGGCTACTTCATCAGCCTGGATGTGGTCGAGGGCACGGCCGCGCGCGTGGTGGCGCTGGCCAAGGAGGCCGGCATCGCCCTGACGCCCGCCGGTTCGGCGTTCCCCTACGGAAAAGATCCGGAGGACAAGAACATTCGCATCGCCCCCAGCTTCCCGTCGCTCGCCGACCTGGAGAAGGCGATGGACGGTCTGGCGACCTGCGTCCTGCTCGCGGCGACCGAGAAGCTGCTGGAGAAGTAGGGTCGGCGCGACCCGCCACGGAGTCGGAAGACCGGTTCGCGAGCCCCTGTTCGGGGACCGCGAACCGGTCTTTGCCTCGCGTTGTCCGGTCGGAACCGGTTACTGCGGCTTGTGCGCCAGTACCGCGAACATCGTCACCGAGAGGTGGATGTCACCCGTGCGCGCGCCGGCTTCCAGTTCCGCCAGCAACTCCCGCCGCTGCGCCTCGGTGATCGCCCCGCGCGCCTCCGCCATCTCGGCGATGCGGGCCACCAGCGCACCCGCGCCGGCGCTCGCGTCCTGGACCAGCGCATGCGAGCCGATATCGTCGACGACCAGTCCGGCCCCGGCGAGCAGGCCCGGCAGCCGCCGTCCCGAGAACGGGTTGGTGGTGTTGGTGATCAGGGTCTCGATCACCTCGTGCACGACCCGCCGGTCGCCCGGGTGCACGATGGCGGTGCCCCAGTCGCTGTCCATGACGACGACGCGGCCGCCCGGCTTCAGTACCCGGGCGATCTCCCGCGCGGCGCGCGCCGGGGCGGTCAAATGCTGAAAGACCCGCTCGCACAGCGCGACATCGAAGGTGTCACCGCCGAACGGCAGTCCGTAGGCATCACCGGGTACGAACCGGGCCAGCGAATTGTGCTGGGCGGCACGGCGTTCCGCCCCGGCCAGCAGATTCGGATCGGGTTCGACGCCGACCGCGTCACCGGTCGGGCCGACCGCGTCGGCGAAGACCAGCACCTCCGAGCCGGTGCCGGATCCGATGTCGACCGCACTTTCGCCCGGAGCGACGGCCAGGGCGTCGTGCGCCCAGCGGCGTAGTCCGCGAATTCCGGGGAGTGCAGCCTGCAGATCGTTGACGTCGATGAGTTGGTCGCGGCCCGCGCGATCGAAACGGTCCGGCCTCAGCCCTGAGGGCGAGGAATTGTCTGCCGAGGAGCTGTGTGTGGGCGCCATATCTTCCACCGTGGGTGTTGCCAAAGTGTCGGGCATGAAGATTCACCCTACGCGCGCAGAAAAGCTACGGGTGGGTAGGCATGTGAGTCCGGTCACGTCCGTCGGTAGGCGGAGATCCGGCCGTCTGCGATGATCGATACATGGTGAGCCGCAAATTGTGCCTCGCGCAGGAACCGGAGGCGGACAAGCTGTTGTCGGAGGACGACTTCGCCCTCTTGACCGGGATGCTGCTGGATCAGCAGTTTCCCCTCGAACACGCTTTCCGCGGTCCGAAGAAGATCGCCGACCGCATGAACGGTTTCGATATCCACCGGATCGCCGAGGCCGATCCGGAGGAATTCGAGGAATTGGGCGCGACCCCGCCCGCCATTCACCGCTACGGCCGGTCGATGGCCCGGCGCACCCAGGAACTGGCCCGATACGTCGTCGAACACTACGACGGCACCACCTCCGAGATCTGGACCCGCGACGATCCCGACGGCAAGGAAGTGCTGCGCCGGCTGAAGGAGCTGCCCGGCTACGGGGACCAGAAGGCACGCATTTTCCTGGCGTTGCTCGGCAAACAACTCGGTGTGCGCCCGGCGGGGTGGGAGAAGGCGGCCGGCGCCTACTCGGAGCCGAATTCGCGCCGCTCCGCCGCCGATATCGTCGACAACGAGTCACTGCTCGAGGTGCGGGCCTTCAAGAAGCAGATGAAGGCCGCCGCGAAGGAAGCCAAAGCGAAATAGCCCGCGCCTGCGGCGATCCGGCTACTGCGCGGTGTAGCCGCCGTCGACCAGGTGGTAGCTCCCGGTGATGAACGTGGCCGCATCGCTGACCAGGAATGCGACCAGCCCCGCGACCTCCTCGGGTGTACCGAGCCTGCCCAGAGCGTGTTTCTGTGCCAGGAAGGCCTGTGTTTCCTCGTCGAGGTTGGCGCCGAGCAGCGGAGTGTGGATGAAGCCGGGCCCGACGGCGGTGACCCGCACGCCCTGGGCCGCGTATTCCAGGGCCGCGTTCTGGGTGAGGCCGAGCAGGCCGTGTTTGGCCGTCACGTACGCCGAGGAATTCGCGAATCCCACGCTGCCGAGGATCGACGCCATATTCACGATGGCGCCGCCGCCGGCCGCCGCGACCGCCGGAAGCTGTTCGTGCAGTGCGTAGAACACGCCGTCGAGGTTCACCGACAAGACCTTGCGCCAGCCCTCCAGCGAATAGTCGCCGATCAGCGCGCTCTCCCCGCTGATACCGGCATTGTTGACCGCGATCCGCAGCGGTCCGAGTTCAGCGGCCGCCGCGACGCTGCGCTGGACGGTCTCCGGATCGGAGGCGTCGCCGGCGAAGGCCGCCGCCTGTCCGCCCGCCCCGCGAATTTCCTCGACCACCGTATGCGCGTTGTCCTCGTCGAGATCGAACACCAGGACCGCGGCGCCGCTGCGCGCGAGTTCGTGCGCGACCGCGCGTCCGATCCCGGAACCGCCGCCACTGACTATTGCCGCACGGTTGCTTACGTCATAAACGGCCATGATCGACACCCTCTCCGAGACATCGGTTAGCTCATGTACGGGGTCCTATTCGCTCGACGCCGAGTGTAGCTACGAGTTAGCGGTTATGGGGCGGGTGGTGCCGAATCGGTGCTGTCCGCACCGCGGCCGTGCGTACGCCGGACTGCGCGCCCGGTCAGCTGCTGCTCGCCGCCGCGGTGGCGAAAGGCGTTGTGGTGACGCGGGTTTCGCGATGGGCGGGCGGCTGCCACAGTCCGCGACGCTGCAGGATCGGCAGGACTCCCTCACCGAACCAGTACGCCTCCTCCACATGCGGATAACCGGAGAGAATGAACTGCGTGATGCCGAGGCGGGAGTATTCGATCAGCCGCTCGGCCACCTCTTCGTGCGAGCCGACCAGCGCCGTTCCCGCGCCGCCGCGCACCAGTCCGACACCAGCCCACAGGTTGGGCGCGATCTCGAGCCGATCGGTGTTGCCGCCGTGCAGTTCCAGCATGCGCCGCTGGCCCTCGGATTCGCTCTGCGCCAGATTCGCCTGCACCCGTTCGATATCCGCCGGATCGACCGCCGACAGCAACCGGTCCGCCTCGGCCCAGGCCTGTTCGGAAGTGTCGCGGGAGATGACGTGGATGCGCAGGCCGTAGTCGAGAATCCGCCCCTGATCGACCGCGAGGCGGCGGATCCACTCCAGCTTCTTGCTCACCGCGAACAGCGGCTCGCCCCAGGTGAGATACGTGTCGGCATAGCGGGCGGCCACGGGTCCGGCGGCGGCCGAGGAGCCACCGAAGAACACCGGCGGAATCGGATCGGGCCGATTGTTCAGTTGCGCGTTGCGCACCTGCAGGTGCTTGCCCTCGAACGTCACCGGAGCACCGGACGCCCACAGCTCCCGCACGATGTGCAGGAATTCGCCGGTGCGCTCGTACCGCTGTTCCTTGTCCAGGAAGTCGCCGTAGGCCTGCTGTTCGTGCGGTTCGCCGCCGGTCACGACGTTGAGGAGCAGACGTCCCCGCGAATGCCGCTGGAATGTTCCGGCCATCTGCGCGGCGAGCGTGGGACTCACCACCCCGGGGCGGAACGCGACCAGGAATTTGAGGGTTTCGGTGGTCTCCACCAGCATCGCCGTCGTCAGCCAGGCGTCCTCACACCATGCCCCCGTCGGCGTCAGCACCGCCTCGAAGCCGTTCTCCTCCGCGGCACCCGCGATCTGATTCAGATAGCGCAGCGACGCCGGACGGTCGCCCGACATCGAGGTGCCGTGACCGCCCGCGACCAGATTGCGGGAATCGCCATAGGTGGGAAGAAACCAGTGGAACGAAAGGCTCATTTCGGACATGATGGCCGACGACCGGAAGTGAGTCACCGGTTGTAATCGGGCTGGTTCTTAATCTGGCCCATCCGCATCGAACGCCCGCAAACTCCACCGATGCCGTGTGTCTGTGCCGGACACGGCAACCTGTGCTGCCGCGTGCCGGCAGTCGGAAAGTCGAGGAATCAAGCAGTGAAGATGAGGAAATTCGCCGTGCTCACGGCGCTGGTCGCGACGACGTTGGGTGCGCTGGCGGGGACGGTTCAGGCCGCTCCGGCCGCCGACGACGGTGTGGTGAACTACCAGGCGAGGTCCACCGAGAACGCGGCCGTCATTTCGACCGATGCCGGGTCGATGGATGTCGAGGACGGCGTATTCAAGATCAAGGCCGCCGATGGGACCACCGTCGCCGGAACGCAATTGACGTTCCGGGTCGACGATTTCGAGTTCCCGATCGCCGCCGATATCTCCGGTCGTACCGCGACGCTGACTCCGCAGTTCGATCTGCAGCATGCGGTCTACAAGCCGGTCGCGCTCCCGTTCGAGGACAGCGCGCCGTGGAAGACCCCGTATGAGCGCGAGGTCGCCGCCTTCACTCGTCTCAAGGACACCATCGCTACCGGCGCTGCCATCGGCACCGCGGCCGGTGGTATCGGCGGCGCGGTCATCGGCTGCATCGCCGGCGCTGCCCTCGGTGTCGTCGCCACCGGCGCGCTGGCCACCCTGTTCGGCCTCGGCCCGCTCGGCGGCTGTGTCGCCGGTGCCGCCGCCGTCGGCTTCCTGGGCGTGCTCGCCGGCCAGATCTTCGTGACCGCTCCGGTCGCCATCGCCGCCGTGATCCAGTACTTCTCCACCATCAACGAGCCGTTCAAGGCTCCGGCCAAATGAAGCGGTTACCGGCCCCACCCCTGAGCCGGTAATTATTTCAGCGGTCGAATTGAAGGACCCCCGCACTTTCGAGTGCGGGGGTTCTTTTTTAATTTGTGAGATTCGATCTATTTTTCCCTGTGGAGCTATTCGAATCGACCTGGTTATTAACCTCGTCGCTTTTTCGCATTCACCACAAACTGGATAAAGCCGATGCGGCCGAATGCAATGAGTGATGAGGGAAAAACAGTGAAGATGAGGAATTTTGCCCTGGTCGCGGCCACGGTGGCCGCCGCCGTCGGCGTGACGGCCGGCACCGTGAATGCCGCGCCCGACACACCCGACGAAGGTGTCGTCAATTATCGGGCATCGACGAACGAGAAGTCGACGATCATATCCACCGACGCCGGTTCGCTGGATGTGGAAAATGGTGTCTTCAAGATCAAGGCCGCCAATGGGACGACTCTGGCCGGAACGCAATTGACGTTCCGGGTCGACGATTTCGAATTCCCGATCGCCGCCGATATCGCCGGTCGCACCGCCACCCTGACTCCGCAGTTCGATCTGCAGCACGCGGTCTACAAGCCGGTCGCGCTCCCGTTCGAGGACCAGGCGCCGTGGAAGACGCCCTATGACCGGGAAGTAGCGGCGTGGACCCGCCTGACCAGCACCATCACCGCGGGCGCCACGATCGGCACGCTGGTCGGTGGCATCACCGGCGGAGCCGTGGGCTGCTTGCTCGGCGGTATGGCGGGTGCGACCGTCGCCGCGGCCGCGATCGTCGGACTGTTCGGCGCCTTCCTGCCGGCGGCCGTGATCGGCTGCTTCGGCGGCATCATCGCGGTCGGTGCGCTGGGCACGCTGGCGGGCCAGTTGCTGGTCACCGCACCGGTGGCGATCCTGGCTGTCGCCCAGTACTTCACCACCGTCAATGCGCCGTTCAACCCTGCTCCGGCTCCGGCCAAGTAGGGCAGAGCGGTATCCCGCCGGGTACCCCGGGTCGATCGGCACCGACCCGGGGTACTCGGTCCTCGCGAAACACCCTGTAGTACAGGGTGTTTCGGCACAATCAGCGTGGAACAGGGGTGCCGTCCAAGGTGGCGATCGCGATCGTGGCGGCACGGGCGATCGTCGCATTGTCGTATTCGGCGTCCGGCCGGTCGCGGGTGGACAGGATCGTCAGCACGATCGGCGCACGTCCCGGCGGCCACGCCACGGCGATGTCGTTGCGCGTTCCGTAGCTGCCCGCGCCGGTCTTGTCGCCGACCTGCCAGCCCGCCGGCACCCCGGCCCGGATCAGCGCACCGCCGGTGGTGTTGGCCCGCAGCAGTCCGGTGAGCACGTCGCGATCATCGGCGGCGACCGCCGGGTCGAGCACGTAGTGCCGCAGATCGGCGGCCAGCGCGCGCGGCGTACTGGTGTCGCGCTCGTCGCCGGGCAGGGCCTCGTTCAGCGTGGTCTCGGTGCGGTCCATCCGCGTGGTGGTATCGCCGATGGCGCGCAGCCGCTGCTGCAACCCCTGCGGGCCGCCGAGTTCGGCGAACATCAGATTGCCGGCGGTGTTGTCGCTGAACCGCACCGCGGCGTCCATGATCTCGCGCAGAGTCAGACCCTGGTCGACATGTTGTTCGGTGACCGGGGAATTGGGCAACAGATCGGCCCGGGTGTAGGTGATGCGACGGTCGAGTTCGGCGGGTGGGAGGGTGCTCAGCAGCGCTCCCGCGGCCAGCGCCTTGAACGTCGAGCAATACGGAAACCGCTCGTCCGAGCGATATTCCACGACCCGTCCGGTGCCGGTGTCGAGCGCGTATACGCCGAGCCGGCCGTGCAGGCGAGCCTCCAGATCGTGGAATTCGGCCAGCGATTCGGCGGCGAGCGGAACCGTCGATGTGGGCGCCGCGGTCGATACGGGCGCGGTCGATACGGGCGCGGCGCTTCGATCGGCACCGCAGGCGCTCAGCGGGATGAGCGTGGCAGCGGCCGCGAGCAGCACGGCCGAGCGGGTGAAGCGAGGGGGCATCATATGCGTTCCTTGTGGATGGATGGCTGTGAGCGCTCGCAGCAAGAGTGGCAGCCCTCGCGCATGCTGTCCAAGACACCTGTGGCGGTATCCATGCTGTTTCGGCATAGACTGCGCGATCGTGGACATGGTCGCCGCCTGCAAGGCGTTCGTCGCGGTGAGCGGGCTCGGTAGCTTCACCGCGGGTGCGGCCGCCGCGCAGATCCCGCAGTCGGTCGCGAGTCGCCGGATCGCGGCGCTGGAACGGCACTTCGGCGCGCGATTGCTCGAACGAACCTCGCGCACGGCCACATTGACCTCGTTCGGCCGCGATATGCTGCCGTCGGCGCGGCGGCTGGTCGAGGCCGCCGAGGCTCTGGCCGAACATGCCGAGCGGGCCCGGCAACGCCCGTTCCGGTTGGCTCTGCCCGCCACCTGCGGGCCGGTGCCGCTGGCCGCGCTGATCGCCGAATGCCGCGCCGCGCAACTTCGGCTCGAACCGGAGCCGGCCGATCCGGCGCGGCGCGCGGAACTCACCCGCACCCACGAGGTGCGTGCCGCGATCCTGGCTGTCCCCGCCGATCGCGGCGTCTGGCGCGTACCGCTGGGCCTGGCCGACACCACCGGCCCGCACAGCGCGCCGATCTTTCTGGAAACCCTTCGGGTACTCCGCCTTTCGGGAGGGCAACGTCGGCGCGGCGTATGGATACAGCCGGAGGACGATGTGCCGCACATCCGCGATCGGATCACCCGGCTGCGCGATTCGCTCGGCTTGCGCCCGGCTCAGGTGGAGGTCGCGCCGTCGCTGGTCACCGCGGTCGCCGAGGTACTCGACGGCACCGATCTGCTGTTGTGCTCGCCCGCCCAGGCCGCCGAACTGGGCCTGCACTGGCGGCCGATCGGGGAGGTGGAGCTCGCCCGGGGCTACGACATCGCGGCCGGATCGCGCGAGGACGCGGAACGCGTGCGCGCCCTGAGCGCCGAACCGATCGGCCGCTGTCTCGGCGTGCCGGACAACGACGTCGCACGCGACGAGCGGAGCTGAACATGGGCGTTTCGACCGCACTGCGCCGCGCGCGCACGGAACTCCACGACGCCGGACTGGACGGCTCGATTCTGGTGCGCGATCTCGACACCGGCGACGAGCTGGGCCTCGACGCCGAACTGGAATTGCCGATCGCTTCGCTGGTGAAGGTGCCGCTCGTACTGGCGACGATGGAACGGGTGATGCGCGGCGAGATCGATCCGGCGGCTCCGATCCGGGTGCTGCCCGGCCGCAGCACGGTGGCCGGCCCGACCGGGTTGAGCAGATTTCGCCATCCGGCCACGGTCGCGGTCGAGGACCTGATGTATCTGAGCATCGCGATCAGCGACGGCGGGGCCACCGACGCCCTGTTCGAGCTGACTCCGCCCGCCGCGGTGACCGCCGAACTGCGCCGCCTGGGCCACGAGGGCATCGCGGTGCGGCATCTGGCCGACGATCTGGTGCGGACCCCGGCCGAGCAGTTCGCCCCGGCCGACGGTCATCTCGCCCATGCCCTGGCCATCGAGGCCGCCACGGCCGGACGCGGACATCCGGTGACGCAACTCGACATCAGCCATGCCAACACCGGCACCGCACGAGCGTTCGTCGATCTGCTCGCCGAAGTGTGGCGGCCGGCGCGGGCCCACCGCGACGCCGCCGCGAGAGTGCGAGAGTTCCTGTCGGGCAACCTGTTACGTCAACGCCTCGCCCCCGATTTCAGCTCCGACGCCACCCGCTGGTCGTCGAAGACCGGCACGCTGCTGAATCTGCGGCACGAGGCGGGCGTAGCCGAACACGCCGACGGGCAAACCCTGGCCGTCGCCGTGCTGACCCGTTCGCGGGTACCCGCCGTGGTGCAGCCCGGCGCGGAGGCCGCGATGGCCACCGCCGCGCGTATCCTCCACGACGAACTACGGATGCGCCCCTCCTGAGCATGTGACGGATAGTTATGTTCCCGCTGCGTGTAACGGGTGAGCGAATCGCGTTGCCGGGTCATCGTCGGGTATGGCCTCCACAGCACCGCAGCAGATCTCCGATCGCGACCTCGACGACATCTTCGGCCCCGTATTCGACCGCATCGCCGCCGGGGCGGTGGCGCGCGAGATCGATCGCCGCTTGGCCTACGAGGAGGTCGACTGGCTGCGGCAAGCCGGATTCGGGGCGCTCCGGGTGCCGGCCGAATACGGCGGCTTCGGCGTCAGCGTGCGACAGCTGTTCCGGCTGCTGATCGACCTCGCCGCCGCGGAATCCAATCTGCCGCAGGCACTTCGGGTGCACTTCTCGTTCGTCGAGGATCAGCTGCTGGCCGAGCCCGGTCCCGCGCGCGAGCACTGGCTGCGCGCGGCCGGCTCCGGTGTGCTGGTCGGTAACGCCATCACCGAACCGGGCGTCGGCGCGGTAGACCGCTACCGCACCCGGCTGACTCGTGGCACCGACAACGACTGGCTGCTGAACGGCACCAAGTACTACAGCACCGGTTCGCTGTACGCCGACCATATTCTGGTGGCGGCAGACCGTGACGGGGAACGGGTGTCGGTGCTGGTCGACGCGAATGCCGACGGTGTGCGCCAGAGCGACGACTGGGACGGTTTCGGGCAGCGGCTGACCGCCAGCGGCACAACGGAATTCAACGATGTGCGGATCCCCGAAGAGCGGGTGCTCGGCCCGGGTTACGGCGCGCCCGGCCGTACCTACGCCACCTCGTATCTGCAGTTGGTGCAGTTGGCGGTGCTGGCCGGTATCGCCCAGCGGGCGGAATCCGACGTTCGGGCCTGGGTCGCCGACCGCACCCGCAGCTACAGCCATTCGGTCGCCGATCTACCCCGCCACGACCCGCTGGTACAGCAGGTGATCGGGAAGCTGTCGGCCGCGGCGTTCGGAGCGCGGGCCAGTGTGCTGGCCGTGGCCGACCTGCTGGACGGCGTGCTGGCAGCCGGAGCGCAGGACGAGGCCGCGCTGGACGCGGTCGAATTGGCCTCGGCCCAGGCGCAACTCGGTGTGATCGACACCGTCCTGACCGCCACCACCCAGCTGTTCGAGGTCGGTGGCGCCTCGATCACCTCCGAAGATCTGCGGCTGGACCGGCATTGGCGCAACGCCCGCACCATCTCGGTGCACAATCCCGCGGTTCAGAAGGCGCGAGCCATCGGTGACCACCTGCTCAACGGATCCGAACTCCCGTACGCGTGGAGCGCGGGCAGCCGCGAGGGTCAGGTGCGGCGATGACCCGGCGCATCCGTTTCAACGCCTTCGATATGAACTGTGTGGCGCACCAGTCCCCGGGGCTGTGGCGCCACCCCGAGGACCAGTCGCATCGCTACAAGGAGCTGAGCTACTGGACCGAATTGGCGAAACTGCTGGAACGCGGCCGTTTCGACGGTATCTTCATCGCCGACGTGCTGGGTATCTACGACGTGTACGGCGGTAACGACATCGCCGCGTTGCGGCAGGGCGCGCAGGTACCGGTCGCCGATCCGCTGCTGCTGGTTTCGGCGATGGCGGCGGTGACCGAGCATCTGGGGTTCGGCATCACGACCGGCACCGGGTTCGAGCATCCCTTCCCGTTCGCCCGGCGGCTGTCGACCCTGGACCATCTGACCAACGGCCGGTTGGGCTGGAACGTGGTCACCGGATATCTACCGTCGGCCGCCGCCAATATGGGTGAGTCCGAGCACCTCGACCACGACGAACGCTACAACCACGCCGACGAATATCTCGAGGTGCTGTACAAGCTCTGGGAAGGTTCCTGGGAGGACGACGCGGTCGTGCGCGACCGGGCGCAGGGCATCTACGTCGATCCGGCGAAGGTGCATCACATCGGGCACGCCGGAAAGCACTTCACGGTGCCGGGTATCCACCTGTCGGAGCCCTCGCCGCAGCGGACCCCGGTGATCTACCAGGCGGGCGCCTCACCCCGCGGCGTGGCCTTCGCCGCCGAGAACGCCGAGGCGATCTTCGTCGCCGCGCCGTCGAAACGAGTTCTGGCACAGACGGTTACCCGTATCCGCGATGCGCTGGAGGCGGCCGGTCGCGACCGCTGTGCCGCCCGGGTCTACGCGCTCGCCACCATCATCACCGACGCCACCGACGAAGCGGCGCAACGCAAATACGACGAATACCGCTCGTACGCGAGCGTCGAGGGCGGCCTGGTGTTCATGTCCGGCTGGATGGGCATCGACCTGTCCCGGTACGACCTCGACGACCCGATCGGCGAGGTGAACAGCAATGCGATCCTGTCCGCCGTGGCCGCGTTCCAGGAATTCGACGACGACGGCCGGGAATGGACCGTGCGGGATATCGCGGCCTGGGCCGGCATCGGCGGAATGGGGCCCGTATTCGTCGGATCGGGTACGTCGGTGGCGGACCGGCTCCAGGAATGGGTCGACGAGACCGATATCGACGGCTACAACCTGGCCTACGCGATCACCCCGGGAACATTCGAAGATATTGTGCGGCACGTGATTCCGGTTCTCACCGAGCGCGGCGCCTATCCGCGGGAGTATGTCCCGGGCACCCTGCGCAACGCGCTGTTCGGCGCGGGCGACCGGTTGCCGGACGACCATCGCGGCGCCCGCTACCGGCTCGGCGGGCCGGGTTCGACGGCGCTGCCGGACGAACAGGTGCGACCGCAGGCGGGCATCACGGCGACGTGACCGATCGGCGGTGCGGGTACATCGATTCCCGGTGATTGCAACTGTCAACGAAAGCGGCTGGCAAGCGCAGTATTTCGGCTATGACGAACCAGAATTCGAAACGCACCGCCGCCATCGTCGGCGCCGGCATCGCCGGTGTCACCGCCGCTCTCGGACTGCAACAAGCCGGGTTCGACGTCACGATCCACAGCGATCGCGACCAACGCGGTCTGCGTGACGACATCCCCGCCACCGGAACCGCGCTCATCTTCGGTGAGGCCCAGGCCGCCGAAACCGCCCTCGGACTCGACACCTACGTGAATCGGGCCCCGCAGCACACCGGACTCAGCGTGCGCATCGCGGGTCCCGGGCCGGAACGGCCCGAATTGATCGGATTCGACGGCGATTTCGACGGGTTCGTCGGCATCGCGGTCGACACCCGGCTCGAGGTCGACGAGCGACTGACAGCGTTCGTCGAGGCCGGTGGTCGCTTCGTGGTCGAGAAGGTGACTCCCGAGAGCCTGGACGCTATCGCCGCCGCGAACGATCTGGTACTGGTCGCGACCGGTAAGGCGGGTTTGGCGGAGCTGTTCCCGATCGACACCGAACGGACCGTCTACGACGCGCCGCAGCGCAGTCTGCTCACCGTCACCGTGACCGGATTGGGTTACGAACCCGAGGTTTTCGCGCACCGCAGCACGTCCGGCGGGCAGCACAGCGGATTCTCCATCTTCGCCGAGCAGGGCGAGGCGTGGTGGGGTCCGTATCTGCACAAGGACGCCGGGCCGAGCTGGGCCTTCCTCGGCTGGGCGCGGCCGGGCAGCGAATGGGAGAGCCGGTTCGCCGCCGCGGATTCCGCCGAGTCGGCGCACCGCATCGTGACCGAGCTCTACCGCGACTACATCGACTGGGATCTGCCGGAGGTGCTGGCCACCAAGGTGATCGCCGAGGACCCGCACTCCTGGCTGAAGGGTGCGGTGCGGCCGGTGGTTCGGCACGGTGTCGGCCGCACGGCGGGCGGGCACGTCGTGGCGGCGCTCGGGGACACCGCGGTCGCCTACGACCCGATCGCCGGCCAGGGCGCGCAGAGCGGACTCATTCAGGCGCAGCGGCTCGTCGCGGCCGCCTCCGCGCACGAGGGCCCCTTCGACGCCGACTGGATCGAGGAGCAGTACACCGCGTTCCTGCTGGCCCGCTCCGATGCCGCCGCCAAGGTGACCCGCCTGTTCCTCGGCGATCCGGAGCTGGCCGAGATCGGCAACCGGTTCTTCGCCGCCGCGGCCGTCGACCAGCGCGTCGCCTCGGTGCTGGTGAGCACGCTGCACAAGCCACAACCCCTGCTGCAGATCAACTCGCTCGCCGACGCCGACGCGCTGCTCGAGCAGATCACCGGTGAGGGCGCCGACGAGCTGGTGGCGCGATTCCAGCCGGCGGGCCGGTTCGAACGCTCGCGGTACGGCTCGGCGGTCGCTCCGGCGTAACGGCGGGCCGTTGATCGGAGCACAGCGGCTGATCCGATCCTGAGGATTCAAACCCTCGTCCGGGCGGTTCGGCGGTGTTGAAGTGGAGGTGCGCCGGGTGCACGGTTGCCGCACTCGGCGCACTGACCACGGTTGTACCGACCACGGTTCGCGCACGAACATCCCGGCCGTCGGCGCGACCGGGTGCGGATGTCCCCATCACAGGAGTGTCGATGACCACCGAGAAGATCGCCGAGCAGACCCGGTTCGCCTACTGGGTGCCCAACGTCAGCGGCGGGCTGGTGACCAGCACGATCGATCAGCGCACCGGCTGGGATTTCGAATACAACAAGAAGCTGGCGCGCACGGCCGAGAACAACGGCTTCGACTACGCCCTCTCGCAGGTGCGCTACACCGCCTCCTACGGCGCGGAATACCAGCACGAGTCGACGTCGTTCAGCCTCGCGCTGCTGGGCGCCACCGAGCGGCTGAAGGTGATCGCGGCCGTGCACCCCGGGCTGTGGCATCCGGCGGTACTGGCGAAATTCGGGGTCACCGCCGACCATCTGTCCGGCGGACGCTTCGCGATCAACGTCGTATCCGGTTGGTTCGGCGGGGAATTCACCGCGCTCGGGGAGCCGTGGCTCGAGCACGACGAGCGGTACCGGCGCAGCGCAGAATTCCTCGAGGTCATCCGCAAGCTGTGGACCGAGGACGAGGTGAACTACGCCGGCGACTTCTACCGGATCCGCGACCTGACACTGAAGCCCAAGCCGCTCAACACGGCGGAGCGGCCGAATCCCGAACTCTTCCAGGGCGGTAACTCGACGGCCGCGCGACGCAACGGCGGCCGCTACGCCGACTGGTACTTCTCCAACGGCAAGGATTTCGACGGCGTCACCGAACAGATCGAGGATGTCCGGGCGGTCGCGCGCGAGCACAACCGTGAGGTCAAGTTCGGCCTGAACGGGTTCATCATCGCGCGCGACACCGAGGCCGAGGCCCGCGACACCCTGCGCGAGATCATCGAGAAGGCCAACCGGCCCGCCGTGGAGGGTTTCCGCGACGCGGTGCAGCAGGCCGGCGCTTCCACGCGCGACGGCAAGGGCATGTGGGCCGATTCCACCTACGAAGATCTGGTCCAGTACAACGACGGCTTCCGCACCCAGCTGATCGGCACTCCCGAGCAGATCGCCGAGCGGATCGTCGCCTACCGCGACCTGGGGGTCGACCTCATCCTCGCGGGCTTCCTGCACTTCCAGGAGGAGATCGAGTACTTCGGCGCGAAGGTGCTGCCGCTGGTCCGGGAGCTGGAGGCCCAGCGGGAACCCGAATTGGCGGCGAGTCGATGACTGCCGTCGCCGCCGCGCGGATCACCTCCGCCGCCCAGGCTCACGAGACGGCGGCACGTCTGGCCGCGCAATTCGCGGTCGATGCGGCCCGGCGCGACAGCGCCCGCGAGTTGCCGCATCGGGAACTGGACCAGCTCTCGGCCAGTGGGCTGCTGGCCGTCATCGTGCCGGCCGAATTCGGTGGTGCGGATCTGGCGCCCGCCCAGGTGGCGGAGATTTTCCGGCTGCTGGCGGCGGCGGACCCGAATATCGCGCAGATTCCGCACAGCCATTTCGTCTATCTGAATCTGTTGCGACTGGCGGGAACTCGCGCTCAGCGGGAACGCTATTTCGGACGGGTGCTCGCCGGCGCGCGGATAGCGAACGCGCAATCCGAGCGCAGCGGCGCGACCATCGCCGAAATCGGCACCACACTGCGTCCCGTCGACGGCGGATTGAGAATCGACGGAACCAAATTCTATTGTACGGGTTCGCTTTTCGCGGATCTGCTGGCCGTCCTGACCCGTCTGGACGATCCCGACGGGCGCAGCAGCCTGGACCCCGGCGAATACATCGCCTTCCTGCCCGCCGATACCGCGGGTGTGACGATCGTCGACGACTGGAACGGCATCGGCCAGCGCACGACGGGTAGCGGGACCGTGACACTCGAGGCGGTGCGGGTCACGGGTGACCAGCTGATCCCGCGGGCGGCGGCGGTGCGTGCCCCCACCGGTTACGGAGCCTTCGCGCAGTTGCTGCACGTCGCGATCGATGTGGGCATCGCCCGCGGCGCGCTGGACGCGGCTGCGGAGTTCGTGCGCACCGAGAGCCGTCCGTGGTTCGAGGCCGGGGTCGATCGGGCGAGTGAGGATCCGCTGGTGATCCAGCGCATCGGCGAGTTGGCGGTCACCGTGGCCGCCGCCGAGGCGACCTTCGAGGTGGCCGGGCGAGCCGTGGATCATGTTGTCACACAGACGAACAGCGGCGCACTCGACACCGAGACTGCCGCCGCGCTCGCGGCGGAGGCGTCGATCGCGGTCGCCACCGCCAAGATCACCTCCGACCGCGCCGCGAACGAGGTGTCGGCCGCACTGTTCGAGGTGAGCGGAACCCGCAGTGCCGCAGCCGATCTGGGGTTGGACCGGTTCTGGCGCAACGCCCGCACGCATACGCTGCACGATCCGGTGCGGTGGAAGTACCAGCACATCGGGCGCGCGGTGCTCAACGGCACCACACCCCCGTTGCACGGCGTCATCTGAACAGACGTCCGCGAGTGAGTCGAGAAGTGGGTAACCATGTCTGATCTGAGCGAAATACCCTCCGACAGTGCGGGTTTGCGTCGCGCCTTCGCGCATTTCCCGAGCGGTGTGGTCGCGGTCTGCGCGGAATTCGACGGTGTTCCGGCCGGTTTGGTGGTGAGCACCTTCGTGCCCGTATCCCTGGATCCGCCGCTGGTGTCGTTCTGCGTGCAGGACAGCTCGACCACCTGGCCCAAACTGGTCGGCGTCCAGCGATTGGGTCTGAGTCTGCTCAGCGCCCACCAGGACGAGGCAGCGCAGCGAATGAGCAGCCGCAACGGTGACCGGTTCGGCGATGTCGAAGTGCATCGGGGAGCGGGCGGTTCTTTGTTCGTCGGCGGCGCGGCGGCCTGGCTGGAGGGCACGGTGCACACCCAGGTGTCGGCCGGCGACCATCAGGTCGTCCTGGTGCAGATCACCCGCCTGGCTACGCGCTCACAGCACGAACCGCTGGTCTTTCACGGCAGCCGATTCCGCCGCCTGCATCCCGGCGCCGATCCGGCCTCAGCCGAGGTCGCGTAACCCGTCCGGTCCCGGCCGCGAGGGCCGGAAACAGAGCCGCCGCCGCGGTCCGGGATCGGGAGCGGTGTGATCGAGCACCGCGGAGGCGAGCCCGCGCGCTCGCATGCCGGCGCGGTCCATGTCCTGGCTCAGCGCGTCCAGATGAATCAGCGTGTGCCGCAGCAGAATGGGGCCGATATCGGCAGGTTCGACGCAGGCGTCGTGATAGGCCCGCACCGCCCGCGGATCCTCGGTGAGCGCGGCGATGCCGCCCAGCCGCACCCGTTGCGTCAATCCGGTCCAGACCCGCTCGTCCTCCGCGTTGCGCAGATCCCGCCAGCCCCCGCGGTAATCCAGATCGCGGATGATCGCATCGGCCGGTTTGCCGGTCCTGGTCTCACCGACGACCGCCCAGAGCGCCAGCAGCCAACTCAGGGCCCAGAGAACGGTGTCCGGCTCGCGGCGGTACAGCGTGTGCAGATCCGACCACGCCTCGTACTGGGTGAGCAGATTGGCCCAGTCGAAGACCAGCGTCTCGACCTGGCGCAGCAGTGGAGCGGGCAGATCCTCGTCCGAGGGCCGCACGATCTCGACCGCGCGGCCGGAAACCGCATCGCGCAGTTCGACCATGTCGGTCTCGGCTGTCGCGACCCATCTATACGGTTCCCCGGCCATCCTTCGGATTGAGCCACGAATTCGCCGGGGGTGCAAGCAGAACGCCCGTGATGTCCGAAACCGGTGTCGCGGCGCGGCGCGGTCCGCCCCGCGACACCGGCCCGGATCAGGGCTGTCCGCTCACGACCGCGTTGACGGCGTCCAGGAACGGCTGGCCGCCCATCGCGTATCCGCCCGCGATGGCGCCGACCACCATGCCGATCGGCCCGGTGATGATGCTGAAGAAGCCCATCCCGAGGACGGCGCCGATCAGGCCGCCGAGCACGCCACCGGCCACCAGGCCGACGACGTTCTGATTGATTTCGTTGGTCAGCCGCGCCATCGAATTGATCGGCTGCATCTCGCCGATCTCGGTGGCGGTGGCCTTGGGCTCGAGCACGACCTTGTGCCCGTCGTCGCTGATGTGTTGCGCGACATGGACCGTGCTGCCGGCCATCCGGTACGTCAGCGGCACCGTGACGAGGTCGGCGCCGTTGTCGGACTTCAGGGCCACAGCGGTCGCGTCCTTGTCGACCTCGAATCGCCCGTGCTCGACGACGGCGGTCAGGACCCGCGAAAAGTCGCTGAGTACAGCGTGATAGGTGACTCCGCGGTCGGTTCCGGAGGTGGTGATCTCTTTGGCGGCGGCCGGTGGTGCGGCCGGGGGACTGGCGTTCACGGTTCCCGCGGTGATCCCGACCGTGGCCACCGCCAGGATCGAGGTTGCGGCGAACGTGCCGAACTTCATTCAGGATTCCTTCTCACGAGACTTCCGGCCGAACGGTCCGGACGAAAGCTGACAATAACGCGTCGAACGCTAATTGCCAGACTTGGTAATTCCGGAACCCGAACGGCGGCATTGTTGTGCGATCGTGATCAAGTAATTTAGTGAAAAAGAAACCTTTTTATTTTCGATGCGTCGGGCCCCGCCGCCGCCTCGACGCGAACGCCCGGATGGTGTATGCATTTGCGAGGTCTGCAAATTCGCAAGTGTTCTTCGATCATCGTTCGGGGTGGTTCGAAGCGTTACCGCTCTGGAGGACGAGTACGTGTCGCGCCGACGTGTTCAAGCCGGTGTCACCCTGACGGGCTTCGTGATTGCCGCCGCGCTGTCGGCGGCATGTCTGATCGCCGCCGCGCTGTCGTTCACCGCCGGGCATCATTCGGACGAAACGCGTGCCGCGGCAGCGGTATCACCCACCACCACGGTCGCGCCCGTGGCCGCCGAGCCGCCCGCCCAGCCGACCGCCACCGGTGTCACCTCCTCGGCGTCGGACGAGCCGCTGGTGCTGAACAAGGGTGCCGATCAGAAGCATCCGGGCGAGACGGTGGCCGTCGGCGATTGCGTGGCCGCAGTGGTCGCCACGCCCGACGCCGGCGCTCCGGTGCAGAAAACCGCTTGCGCCGGTACGGATTCGCGCTACAAGGTCACCGCGAAGGCCGTCGCGGGCGCGCACTGCCCGGCCGATGCCGACCGCTCGGTGGCCGAGACGCTGCCCGGCGGTGCCACCGACACCCTCTGCCTCGACTTCAACTGGGTCACCGGCGCTTGCATGAATATCGCCGACGGCAGTCCCACTCCCGTCGACTGTGCCACCGCAGCCCCGGGCCGGGTGCGCGTGGTGGAAATCAAGAACGGCACCACCGACGTCAACAGCTGCTCCGACGGTGACCGCGGATTCGTCTACAACGAAAGGCGTTTCGTGGTCTGCGTGACGCACTACTGAGTGTCGCGCGCCGGGGCCGGCAGCAGTTTGCTGAACTCGCGGTTGGCAATTCGCGCCACCAGCTCGTACGGCCACGCGAACTTGCGGGCGAACCAGTAGCCGATGCGGATATCGGGCGAGGTGTGCACCAGGAAGCGGTTGTGCCGGACGCCGGAGATGATCCGGTCGGCGACCTTCTCCGGCGTCACCGCATGCCCCTCGAACAGTTTCACCATCCGCCGCACCCGAGGATCGTCGCGATCCACGCCGACGATCTGCACGGTGCCCACCAGCGGCGTGCGCACCGCCCCGGGCACCACCAGGCTCACGCCGATGTCGTGGCGCTCCAAGTCGAATCGCAGCACCTCCGACACTCCGCGCAGCCCGAACTTCGCGGCGCTGTAGGCCGCATGCCACGGCAGCGCCAGCAGCCCCGCGGCCGAGGACACGTTGACCAGATGTCCGCCGCGCCCCGCCGCCACCATCGGCGGCACGAAGTTCTCGATGATGTGGATCGGGCCCATCAGATTCACATCGACCATCGACTTCCAGTGGCGGTGCTCGAGATTCTCGACCGTGCCCCAGGTGGCGATGCCGGCGATATTCATGACCACGTCGAGGCTGCCGTACTCGTCGTGTACCCGCTTCGCCCACGAGGTCACCGCCTCGTAATCGGAGACGTCGAGCACCTGCGCCTCCAGCACCTCACCCCCGCCGGCGCCGACCCGCGCCGCCGTCTCGGCCAGCCCCTCGGCATCGATATCGGTCAGCACCAGCCGCATCCGCGCCGCGGCGGCAGCGACCGCGGTCGCTCGGCCGATCCCGCTGGCCGCGCCGGTGATCAGGCACTTCCGGCCGGTCAGATCTTTCATCGTGGTCTCCCCTTATTTACGAACACTGTTGTTCACAATAGAGGTTTTTCCTCGCGGCACCAGACACCCTAGGGGGCTTCTCGGCCACCCCGTCCGTTTGAACCGGTTTGATAAAGTCGGCCGACCAGGTGCAAGCATGATCAACCGAAGGGGGCGGACGGTGGCTGCTCGCCGACTCGCGATAGTCCTGCTGGCGGCAGTTGTGCCGATTCTGGCCGCGTGCAACGACGGGAACGACGGGGGTAACGGATCCACGACCAGCGCTGCGGCGGTGAAGTTGTGGGATCCTTGTACGCAGATTCCGGATGATGTGTTGCGGAAGGCGGGGGTGGATCCCGCGACGAAGGAGAGCGGGATCGCGGGGGTGCATCAGAGCGGGTGGGAGATCTGTAACTGGAAGGGGAAGCAGTACACCGTCAACGTGCTCTCCGGTAAGCGTTCCCTGCAGGAGATCCAGAACAAAGAGGGCAACGTCGACTTTCAGGACGTGGTACTTGCCGGACGGAAGGGACAGCAATACCGGGTCGAGGGTGCATCGAAGAACGACACCTGCGACGCCGTTTTCGCTGCTCAACAGGGGATCGTCGAAATTGTGATCACCAACAGTCTCATCGTCGACAATCCTGGTGATCCGTGCGCCACACTGCACCACGTCGGCGAACTGCTCGTCCCTCTGATGCCGGAGTAAGTGTCGAACCAGAAGGGGAGGAACAGACATGGCCGGTGAAGTAGAGACTTGGAAGAAGTTCGCCGAGCAAGCGCGCGGAGGCGAGCTGTATCTGGATGACGAAGCCGTTGCTCGTGAGTGCCTCGCGGCGTGCGACACACGGCTGACAGAGCTTCAAAGCCTGTTCAACGTTGCGCAACTGACTCAGCGGGTCTCCGGTTTCGGCGACTTCGACATGGGCCACGCCCTCGAAGGCGGCTACCTGAAACAGGCTACCGGCGAACCGAATTCGATCGACCAGGTCATCAAGGACCACATGGAAACCGTCAAGAACATGCGCGAGGTGATGGCACAGTCCGTCAAGCACCTCACCGGCCAGGACGTCGCCGCCGCCGGACAGATCGCAGCCACCGACACAGCGGGCAGGTAGTCGTCATGAGTTTTCTGCCGGAGGGGTTCAGCTCGTTCGTCGGTGAGGTCCTGACGAACTGGACGCAGGGGCGAGATCCCTCGCATATCCAGAATCCGTATGAGCTGCAGGGAAAATTCAACACCACCCGCGACAGCGTCCGAAACGACGCTCGCGCAATCGGTTTCGAGGGTGATTTCCGCACGCCGTCGGTGCAGACCACCGACAACTTCGAACGACACGACCTCGCGACCTTGCGGGAGAAGGTCGACAAGATCGACCTCGAGGCGGTCAACAACCTGAAGGATGCCTGGAACAAGATCGGCACCCAGGAAACCACCTCGTTGACGACGTTTCAGCAGGCCATGGGCAAAGCCACCAACGAGGGCATCTGGCGTGGCCAGTCGTGCAATGCCGCCGCGAAGGCGGTGACGGACTACACCTCGCAGGCGTCCAAGGTCGCCAAAGCCGCAGCGCTGACCAGTAACAAGTTGTCGGAGCTGGCTACGGGCCTGGCGCCGACGAAAACCTTGGTGCCGCATGTGCCTGGCCATCGGTCCGGAGTCAGCAACGCGGTGAATCTCGTGGTGGGGAAGGGCTGGCGAGACGATGTCACGGCCTACAACAATGCGTATACCGAGGCCAAGCGGGTATTGACCACGGTTTACGCCCCGGTCGTCCACGAAAGCGATACCGGCGTCCCGGTCATTCCGAAACCGAACACGCAGGATCCGGCCGGGCCGGGCGACCAGCCGCCGCCGTCCTCGTGGCGCCCAGGCGGTAACGGTCCGGGACCATCCGGTCCCGGCGGCACGCACGACACGAATCAGCCCAAGCCGGGTGATCAGAATCAGAACGGCCAAGGTTCGAATTCGCAGACATCGCAATCGGATCCGTCGGGGAACGGCCAAACGGACGGCTCGCAGAACGCCGGTGATCAGGCTCGTACCGATCCCTCGTCGGCGACGACTCCTTCCGGTCTCGACCCGAGCTCGCTCGGTTCCTCGGGTTCGTCCCTGCCGGGCGGCAGCGGCAGCGGTCTCGGCGGTGGCCTCGGTGGAACCAACGGCCCGAACGGACACGGCAGCAGTGTGCCCGGGGGAGTCCAGCCCGGCGCTCTGGCGGGGGCCGGGGGACGCGCGACGGCCTCGGCGGCTCGCGCCGGCGCCAGCGGTATGCCCGGGATGGGCGGTGCTGGACGCGGTAAGGGCGACAAGGAAGAAGAACGCACCAAGAGCGTCGCCGACTACTTGATCAACCAGGAGAACGGTGACGAGTTGACCGGCATCCCGGATCTTCCGAAGACCGTTCCTCCGGTCATCGGGGAGTAGTGGCGGTCGTGGGCAGGAGGGCGGGGCGATGAGTGACAGAAAATGGCGGTTCGATGCGGCCGAATTCCGTGTGCTGTGGGACGCGACGGGGCGCGATGTGCTGCCGTACCCACTGGCACACCGGTTCACCGCCGAGCCGACGCTGGAGGATGTGAACCGGACGCGGCAGCGCATCGCGCAAGTCCTGCTGCCGCAATTGGACGAGGACCTGGACCGCGCAATCCGAGTGCTGTTCGATCCCGAGGTCCGCGTCGAGATCGCGGGGTTCCGCGGGCGCGGCCGTGAACACCGAATCCGCGTCCACGCCGCCGTGCGTGATCGCCACGGCGTGATCGCGGTGCAGGAACCGGGACCGGAGGATACGGTCGGCGGGGCGGTACACCTCTCCTATCTCGAATCCGATCGGGTCGCCGCCGCGGTGATCGCGGAATTGCCCGAATGCGCTGAGGGACAAGGCAAGCCGCTGAACATTCCGGTCGAAGACCTGGAAACTTCCGCAGCTCACGTCCGTGATCCGTGGGTCGTCGGCCCGAAGGAACAACTGGCGCGCTTCCTGAAACGCCCGACCACCGCGAACTTCCACATCGCGGCCTATCCGTGGGGCAGCCCCGACAATCGGCATACGCAGGGACGCAAGGACTTTCAGATCACGGATTTCGTGGACGACGGTCGGTACGCGATCTTCGGCGACCGCATCCTGCGCATCAAGCCGACCGATTCCAGGCGGATGACCGCACAGGTGCGGGACATGATCACCCGCACCACCACGGAGGTGCGCGACGGAGTGCATCCGCGTCCCTGAGCCGCGCTTTCACTCGTCGCGCCATTTGTGGGCATGGGCGAGGCCCGACGTCCGGGATCGAGGCACTCGGAGAAACGCTGTTCAGAGCATGCGTAACCCATGCAGAACGTCCTGCACGTCCCTGGCCAGGGCGGCATCTGTGAGATCGCCGTACTCGCACTGAGCGGGATCGATGGCGTACTCCTCGAGAGCGTAGAGCACGCGGTTCAGCAGCCGGTCGAAAGGCTCTCGCACACGCTCCCCGGCTTGAAGAGAATCCCGCCGCGCCCCCAACCACGCCCGCGCAAACTCGGACCCCGGAACCGCGCCCGCAACGAACAACTCCATCAAGGTCAACTGCGCCGCGACGCCACTGCCCGCCGCCACATCGGACGGCCGCGCCCAAACCTTCATCCGGCGTACGCCAGTCCTATTCGTTGGGGCTCGCTCTGATAGTTGGACGTCTCAGATGCAGTCCTCCGCGCGAACGCCGCAGCGGTCATGCATCCGGGAGTTGTCGTCCAGTCCTTCACCCTCTTCGAATTTCCATGCCTCGTCAACGGGCGCGTACCGGAGCCTCCCGTGGCCTTCGTGGAGGGATTCACCGGTGCGCTGTTCCTGGAGGCCAACACCGTAATCAGGAAGCCGCACCGCCTGACGAGCACTAGATAGATATCAGTCGACGGATGAAAGAGTGCGGTGAAACGCTGATGCGACAAGCCGCTTGTCCATCCCTTCGAACCCCATCGACTCCAGCGGTATTGCAACCGTGCTTATCGAATGCCCAGCCGAGTTCTTGATGACGGCAATGCATTTATCCAGTATTTCGCTCAGCTTAGATTCTTCCGGTGCGGGATGACTGCCCTTGAAATATGGAGCATAACTCGGCGTTGCCACAATGAACTCTGGCGCGACGTCGCCAGTCGTGTTGACAAGAATCTGCGCCCGTTCGGTATCTGTGCGCCCACCGTATCGGTCATGGGCAAACACTCCTGGAAGTATCAAAGCGTCACAGCTGCGGGTTGCTTCGGGCATGGCCCCGACGCGGAATTCCACATTGTCCATGTTACGCAGTGCGGCTCGCGCTTCTACCAACGCGTTCTCGTACGGCGCGAAAATAACGAACTTCAATTTTCATCCTCCTACCAAACCGTGAGGTAGTATCCTAGGCCTGCCGAGTTGTGACAGAATTTCGGTCGGTAGAGCAATCCCCTCGCCGACTCCGGAATCGGCGAGATGTTCGATGAAGGCGCTCTCAGGGATCAGGTGGGCATCAATCGTCGTTCGCACGATAGTATACGGGCCTTCGTGCGGAAAAGCCTTGTACATGCCGCGTGCATACGCATTTGCGCCCTCTTCTGAAAAGGCGAAGTACTTCGTTTCTATCCCGCGAGGATTGGAGAACCCTCGGTTGGCCTTGATGTCCTGTAGTTCTTTGTCCAACACAGCCCGGTACAGATGTATCTGTTTGTTCTTGCAACGCAACCCGAGAGGATCCAACCAGGTGAGGGGGTTGTGAGGATAAGCCATCGGGTTCGCGGACGGCTCGAGACCCAGCGGATCCGGCGCCGTGTAGCGTCCTGCCTCTGCGTCGTAGTACCGGTGGTAGTTGTAATGTTCGCCGGTTTCGTGGTCATATAGCTGTCCGGGGAAACGAAGCAACGTCTGCGTAGTGCCGCGCCATGTTGTGCGGCCCCAGAGATCGGCGGTAGCTATGCCCACGGTCTCCACGGCGACGAGATCGATGAGCTCGACAGGCGAGCCGACGAGGTCGGTGGTGATGGCGCAAAGCCCGCTGTGGGCGGAATCTCCTTGAATAGTCTGTGCCAGAGGGGTGTACGTCCCAGCGTGGTGCCTCCAGGAGGTGGTGACGGCACCTCGCTCTTGCGACCCGACCCACGTCTGTTCGATCAAATACGTTGAGTCCCAGGTGTAATGGGTTCTTTCGAGGAATCGACCGCCATCTGTAGTCTGCCGCT